>JAFAPJ010000315.1 GCA_019247255.1 Methylobacteriaceae bacterium
GGCATCAAGCACGGCGTGCGCAAGATCAACATCGACACGGACAACCGCATGGCCATGACCGGCCAGATCCGGAAGATCCTGTCCGAGAGCCCGAGCGAGTTCGACCCGCGCAAGTACCTGAAGCCCGCGATGGACGCGATGACGAAGCTCTGCCGCGAGCGGCTGGAGCAGTTCGGCACGGCCGGCAATGCCTCGAAGATCAAGCGCGTCTTCACGCTGGCCGAGATGGCCAAGCGCTACGCGAAGGGCGAGCTCGACCCGACCTTCGCGGCTCCGGTGCGCGCCGCCGCCGAGTAGCGGGAGCGCAGGTTTCCCGTCAGGCGGCGTCCCGGGCCGGGCCCGCCGCGGGTTCAGGGCCGTCGTCGGGCCGCCCGATGCTCGCATAGGCGAAGCCGTGCCGGCGCATGTCCTCCGGCCGATAGACGTTGCGAAGGTCGACGACGACGGGGGCGGCGAGCGCCGCCTTGAGCCGGGCGAGGTCGAGGCCGCGGAAGGCGTCCCATTCCGTCACGAGCACGAGGGCGTCGGCGCCCTCGGCGCAATGGTAGGCGTCGCGCGCGTAGGTGACGTCCGTCAGCAGCATGGCGGCCTGGTCCATGCCTTCGGGGTCGTAGGCGCGAACCTGGGCGCCGGCGTCCTGAAGGGCCGCGATGATCGCGAGCGAGGGCGCGTCGCG
The DNA here is from genome assembly GCA_019247255.1 of Methylobacteriaceae bacterium. Classification (GTDB taxonomy): domain Bacteria; phylum Pseudomonadota; class Alphaproteobacteria; order Rhizobiales; family Beijerinckiaceae; genus Enterovirga. The sequence goes on from JAFAPJ010000315.1 coordinate 677, forward strand.
CATGTCGTCCGTGTTCGGCTTGAAGGTGAGGCCGAGCACCGCGATCGTCTTGCCCCGCACCGATCCCCCGCAGGCCGCCACGACCTTGCGGGCCATGGCGCGCTTGCGCTGGTCGTTCACCGCCACGACCGTCTCGACGATGCGGATCGGCGCGTTGTAATCCTGCGCCGTCTTGATGAGGGCGAGCGTGTCCTTCGGGAAGCAGGACCCGCCATAGCCGGGCCCCGCATGGAGGAACTTGCCGCCGATCCGCTTGTCGAGCCCGATGCCGCGCGCGACCTGCTGCACGTCGGCGCCGACCCGCTCGCAGAGGTCGGCGATCTCGTTGATGAAGGTGATCTTCGTGGCCAAAAAGGCGTTCGCGGCGTATTTCGTGAGCTCGGCCGTGCGCCGCGTCGTCGTGAGGATCGGGGCCTGGTTGAGGTAGAGCGGACGGTAGAGGTCCGCGACGAGCCGGGCGCCGCGGTCGTCCTCCGCCCCGATGACGATCCGGTCCGGGCGCTTGAAATCCTCGATCGCCGCGCCCTCGCGCAGGAATTCCGGATTGGAGACGACGGAGACGTCGAGGTCGGGCCGCGCCTCGCGGATGATGCGTTCGACCTCGTCGCCGGTGCCGACCGGCACGGTGGATTTCGTGACGATCGCCGCGTAGCCGGTCAGCGCGCCCGCGATGTCGCGCGCCGCCGCGTGGACGAAGGACAGGTCCGCGAACCCGTCGCCCCGTCGCGAGGGCGTGCCGACCGCGATGAAGACGGCGTCCGCCCCCGCGACGGAAGGGGCGAGATCGGTCGAGAAGGACAGGCGGCCCTGGCGGACGTTCGTGGCCACGAGCTCGTCGAGCCCAGGCTCGAAGATCGGGATATCCCCGGCGCGCAACGCCGCGATCTTCGCCGCATCCGTGTCGATGCAGACGACGTCGTGGCCGAAATCCGCGAAGCAGGCTCCCGAGACGAGCCCGACGTAACCGGACCCGACCATCGCGACGCGCACGCCCTGTCTCCGTGGTGGTGAGATCTGCGCGCGTGATGCCCGTGCGCCCGCGCTTTGGCAACCGCGGCGCGCCCCGGCGAAGAGGCCCATCCGGAGGCGGCTCGCCTGCCGTCGGAGCGAGCTGGCATGATCGACGCTAGGCCGGAAGCCGGCATTCCCGGAGACGACAGGATGGTGAACGTGATCGAGTTCGCGGGCGGCCAGGCGGGTCCGTGGCGCGTCACGCGCATCGACACGCCGGTCGGCGACGGCCTGCCCGGCGCAGCCCGTTTGTCCGTCGGGCTTGGAGGCGACGAGGTCGCGAATGAGGCGTCACCCTCTCCGGGGACGACCTGGCGCTTGCGGGGCGCGATCAGCAACCTGCGCTACGCGACGCGCGACGAGGTCGTCCGCCTGCGCACCGCGCAGCCGCCTCTCGACCGGCCGGACGCGACCTGCGCGGCCCTGATCCCGATCAAGAAGTCGGCACGCTGGTGGGAGCTGGCGCAGGACGAGCGCCGGGCGATCTTCGAGGAAAGCTCGCAGCACACCAAGATCGGGCTCGGCTACCTGCCGGCGGTCGCCCGGCGCCTGCATCACAGCCGCGACCTCGGCGAGCCGTTCGACTTCCTCACCTGGTTCGAGTTCGCGCCGGAGCACGAGGACGCCTTCGAGGCGCTGGTCGCGGCCTTGCGGGCCACGCCCGAATGGGCCTTCGTCGAGCGCGAGGTCGATATCCGGCTCACCCGGGACGCGGCTGGTTGAGCGCGGGGGACCTGGCGACCCCGGCAGGGCTCGAACCTGCGACCTGCCGCTTAGAAGGCGGCTGCTCTATCCAGCTGAGCTACGGGGCCGGCGGAGGCGCACTATCACGCGCGGGTCGAACTGTCAGCGAAAGCTCCGGCGGGCGGCCGAGCGCGGCTACTGGCCGACCCGGATGTTGCGGGCCCGGATGAGCGGCTCCCAGCGTGCCCGCTCGCCCGCGATCACGGCCTCGAACCGCTCGCGGCTCGACGGGATAGGCTCCATGTACTGCGCGGCGAGCTTCTCGCGGATCTCGGGCGCGTCGAACGCGGCCGCGACCTCCCGGCGGATCGCCGACGTCACGACCTCCGGCGTCTTCGCGGGCGCGACGAGGCCGTTCCAAGCGTCCGCCTCGACCCCGTCGATCCCGGCCGAGCGGAGCGTCGGCAGGTCGGGCAGGAGCCGCGAGGGCTCGGGCGAGGTCACGGCCAGCATCTTGAACGCGCCCGCGCG
>JAFAPJ010000572.1 GCA_019247255.1 Methylobacteriaceae bacterium
TGCCTCGCCGATCACGACGCCGGTTCTCCGAGCTGCGCTGCGGACCTTCCGCTGCCCCTTGTTCGGCGTGTACGGGCTGACCGAGACGACCGGCGGTGTGATCCAACTGCGCCCGGAGGACCACGACGCGGACGGCGCACGTCAACACCTGCTGCGATCCGCCGGACGCCCGCTTCCCTGGGTGGACATGCGCATCGTCGACCCGGCCGGCGGCAGCGACTGCGGCCCGGGCCGAGTCGGCGAAGTCTGGCTACGTGCGCCGAACGTGATGGCCGGCTACTACAACCGCCCTTCCGAGACGCGCGCCGCCCTCACCCCGGACGGGTGGCTGCGCACCGGGGACGGTGGCTACCGCGACGAGGACGGTTACCTGTTCCTCACCGATCGGATTAAGGACATGATCGTAAGCGGGGGCGAAAACATCTACCCGATCGAAGTCGAAGAGGTGATCTCCCAGCATCCGGCGGTGGTCGAGGTCGCGGTGATCGGCGTTCCCCACGAACGCTGGGGAGAGACGGTCAAGGCGCTAGTTGTACTCGCGCCCGGGACGGCGGTCGAGGCCGGCGAGCTCGTGGCGTTCGCGCGTGAACGACTGGCCGGCTACAAGCTGCCGCGCGCGGTCGAGTTTGTCGCCGAGCTTCCCCGCAGCCCCGCCGGGAAGGTGCTCAAGCGCGAGTTGCGCGCCTGGTACGCCTCGGCGCCGAGTCCTGTCGCCGCCGCGGGTGGGCGAGAAGGAAGCTGACCAAGGTCTGATTCGCCTCGGACACGTCGGTAGGAAAAGCGTGGCCGCCCCCGGGCAGCGACATGAACTGAGCTCCGTGAATGGCCGCGGCCAACCGCCGGCCATTGTCGAGCGGCAAGATCCGGTCCTGCTCCCCGTGGAGGACGAGCGTTGGCACGGTGATCTCTCTCAGGCGCACCGCAGCGTCATGCGCGCGGGCGATGGCACGTTGCCGACTGTAGGCGCGGGGATCGAGAGGCCCAGTCATGCGGCGAGCGATGTCCTCACCGACGAGCGGCGCGTGGCGGCGCCACGTGGCCGGGGCGTACAGGTACGGAACCGAAGCCCACAACCCCTCTTCGGCCGGTAGTTCGCCGAGGCGGCGGACGAAGTCTCGGACGGCCCGCTCCGGCGGAGCGTAGAGCTCGCCGCCGGCGGTGGATGAGCCGAGGATGAGCGAGCTGACCCGATTCGGATACCGGATAGCGATCTCCTGGGCGACGGTTGCCCCGAACGACAGGCCGACGACGTGCGCCTCCTCAGCGCCGGCCGCCTCGAGCAACGCGAGCGCATCCTCGGCGGTCGGTACGCCGATGTTTCCGGCCTCGGCCTGGCCGCCACCTGCCGGCCCGAGGACCAAGAAGCGCTTCTGAAGCTCGGCGATCGGCCGGCGGGCCACCGCCGCGGTGAGGCCGACACCGGTCAGGATCAGGACGGCCGGCCGGGTGCGGGCTTCGTCGGGTACGCCAAGGCACATCGACGCAGCTTAGCAAAAACTGAATTGACGTCACCTCAGTTGCTGTGCTAGCTTATGTTTTGCTAACTCGCTAGCAACGTCGATCGCCACAACCAAGGGAGTCATCATGGCCACGCAAACGAAGTCCAACTCGATCATCGGTTCCGTCGAAGCCGCCGGCGGGCGCGTCGCGGACCTGCACGAGAAGTCCGTCGCCTCGAGCAAGAAGACGAGCGAGGCCTACCTGTCGTCCTACGAGAACGTCGTCGTCGCGCTGGCCGACTCTTACGAGAAGGCCACTGGCGCGAGCAAGGTCGAGTGGGTTGCCAGCATCGGCAGCCTCCAGGCCGACGCCACCCGCGAGTTCGCCCGCGCCTACGCCAGCACGGTTCGCGAGCTGGTCTCCTGAAAAGTTTGGGATTGCTGCGGCGTCCTAGAAGTCGCGGCCATCTCACCACCAATCCGCTTCCCAGAACGCCCATGAACGATCACCACTTCAGCTACCCCCGCGTTGTGCCTCTACAGGGACCGACGATCTCGGCCCACGCAGCCCGGCCGCCGGCACCGATCGCCTCACCTAAGACAACGCGACAGCGTCAAGCTCCGCCTCGGCCGCCCGCTGCCGTGTCGCGTGCGCCGAAGGTGACATCAGTGGCGGCATGACCGTCATGAGGTTCCCCGCAGCACGGCTGACCCGCCCACCGGCTCGGCCCAGCGCGAGCGGCGA
>JAFAPJ010000573.1 GCA_019247255.1 Methylobacteriaceae bacterium
CCGCCGCTCGCCGGCTTCTTCGCCAAGTTCTACGTCTTCGCGGCCGCGATCCAGGCCGGGCTCTACACGCTCGCGGTGATCGGAGTCGTGACGAGCGTCGTCGGCGCCTTCTACTACATACGCATCGTGAAGATCATGTACTTCGACGCCCCGCGGCCCGGCTTCGAGCGCATGCCGCCGGGCGCCGAGGCCGTGCTCATCGCCACCAGCGTCGTCGTGACCCTTTTCTGGCTCATCCCGGCGCCGCTCGTGAACTCGGCCGGCGCCGCCGCGAGGTCCCTGTTCTGACCATCTCCGCCTTCGCGCTGAGTCCCGACGCGGCGCAAGCCGGCTACCGGCTCGCGGCCTTCGAGACCATCGGCTCCACATCGACCGAAGCGAGCCGCCTCGGCCGGGCGGGCGAGACCGGCCCGCTCTGGATCGTCTCGACGCACCAGACCGAAGGTCGGGGCCGCCAGGGCCGGCGCTGGGAGACGCCGGCCGGCAATCTCGCGGCAAGCCTCCTCCTCACGCTCGACCTGCCGCCGGCCCGCATCGCGACGCTCGGCTTCGTCGCGGGGGTCGCTGTCACCGAGGCGCTCGACGAGGTCGCAGGCGGGCACAGCGCCTGCCGGCTTAAATGGCCGAACGACGTGCTGGCCGGCGGCGCCAAGCTCGTCGGCATCAGCCTCGAGAGCGAGGCGCGGCCGGACGGGAGCCGCTTCGTCACGGTCGGGATCGGGGTGAACGTCGTCGGCGCTCCGGCCGGCCTGCCTTATCCGGCGACCTCGCTCGCCGCGCTCGGCATCACCGCGCGGGCCGCGGAGGTCTTCGCGGCCCTGTCCCGTCGCTGGCTCGCGCGTTACGCCGACTGGCTGACGGAGGGCTTCGCGCCGGTCCGCGAGCGCTGGCTCGCGCGGGCCGCGGGACTCGGCGGGCCGACCCGCGTCGTCGATGGCGGACGTGAGCGGTCGGGCCGGTTCGAGACGCTCGACGATGACGGCCAGCTCGTGCTGCGCTGCCCGAACGGGGGCGCGCTGCGGGTCAGCGCGGGCGACGTCCATTTCGGCGTCGCCGGAACGCTTCGGCAGGATTCGGCCGCGTGACCGGGGCGGACGAGCTCGTCTTCCTGCCGCTCGGAGGCGTCGGCGAGATCGGCATGAATGCCGGGCTCTACGGCTGGGGGCCCGAGAAGCGACGGAAATGGATCCTGGTCGATTGCGGGATGGGCTTCGCGGGCGAGGAGCACATGCCCGGGATCGACCTCATGTATCCCGATCTGTCGTACATCGAAGAGCGCCGGGCCGACCTCCTCGGCATCCTCATCACGCACGCGCATGAGGACCATATCGGCGCGCTCGTCGAGCTCTGGCCGCGGCTGCGCGCGCCCGTCTTCGCGACGCGCTTCACGGCCTCGCTCATCGAGACCCGGAAGCTGAACGAGCCCGGCGCCCCGAAGATCCCGCTGACCGAGGTCGCGCCGGGCCGGCGCTTCACGCTTGGGCCGTTCGACGTCGAATATGTGCCGGTCGCGCATTCGATCCCGGAATCGAACGCGCTCGCGCTCCGCACGCCGGCCGGTCTCGTGGTGCATACGGGCGACTGGAAGATCGACCCGACCCCGACGGTCGGCGCGCCGACGGACGAGGCGCGCTTCCGGGTGCTCGGCGAGGAAGGCGTCCTGGCGCTCGTCTGCGATTCGACGAACGTGCTTCGCGACGGGATCAGCCCGAGCGAGGCCGAGGTCGCGGCGACCTTGCGCGAGGTCATCGCGGCCTCGCCGCACCGGGTCGCGGTCACGACCTTCGCGTCGAACGTCGCCCGTATCCGGGCGGTGGCGGAGGCCGCGCGCGCCGCGGGCCGTGAGGTCGTGGTCGTCGGCCGCGCGATGGACCGCGTCGTCGACGTGGCGGAGGAATGCGGCTACCTCGCCGGGCTCGAGCCGTTCAACCCGCCCCAGGCCTACGGTTATCTCGATCGCCGACGCGTCGTCGCGCTGCTGACGGGATCGCAGGGCGAGCCTCGCGCCGCGCTCGCCCGCATCGCCGAGGACGAGCACCCCGACATCGCGCTCTCGCCGGGCGACCGCGTGATCTTCTCGTCGCGGACGATCCCGGGCAACGAGAACGCGGTCAACACGATCATCAACAACCTGGTGCGACGCGGCATCGACGTCGTGACGGACCGGAGCGCGCTCGTGCACGTCTCCGGCCATCCGCGGCGCGGCGAGCTCACGCAGATGTACGAATGGACGCGCCCGCGGATCGCGGTGCCCGTCCATGGCGAGGACCTCCATCTCGGCGAGCACGCCGCCTTCGCGAAAGCGCAGGGCGTCGAGACGGTGCTCAAGATCCGCAACGGCACGATGATCCGGCTGGGGCCCGGCACGCCCGAGGTGATCGAGCACGTGCCGGCGGGCCGGCTCTACCGGGACGGCGAGCTCGTCCTCGGCGCGGGCGACCGGGCGATCCCCGAGCGGCGCAAGCTCGCCTTCGCCGGGATCGTGTCGGTCGCGATCGCGGTCGACAAGCGCGGCGAGATCGTGGGCGAGCCGCGGATAGAGCAGCTGGGTCTGCCCGCCGCGACCCGCGGGGGCGAGCCCATCGCCGACCTCGTCGACGACGCGGTCGCGGAGGTTCTGAGCAACCTGCCGCGCGCGCGCCGACGCGACCCGGAGGCGCTCGAGGAATCCGTCACCCGGGCGATCCGCGGCGCGCTGAAGCATCACTGGGGCAAGAAGCCGGCCTGCCACGTCCTCGTCGTCGAGGTATGAGGGCCGCGACGGACGGAGGCGCAGGGGATGATCGGGCGGTTGAACCACGTGGCGATCGCGGTGAAGGACGTCCGGGCGGCGTCCGACCTCTACCGCGGCGCGCTCGGCGCCTCCGTCGACCCGCCCGTGCCGCAGCCGGAGCACGGCGTCACGGTCGCCTTCGTGAACCTGCCGAACACGAAGATCGAGTTCCTGGAGCCCCTCGGCGAGGCCTCGCCGATCGCGGCCTTCCTCGGCCGCAACCCCGAGGGCGGCATCCACCACATCTGCTACGAGGTGGACGACATCGCGGCCGCGCGCGACCGGCTCGTGCGCGAGGGCGCGCGCGTGCTTGGGACCGGCGAGCCGAAGATCGGCGCGCACGGAAAGCCCGTCCTCTTCCTGCACCCGAAGGATTTCTGCGGCACGCTCGTCGAGCTCGAACAGGCCTGAGACGCGGATGACGAAGCTCGTCGACTGGGCGGCCGGATCGTTCTGGCGCACCGCGGCCGTCGTCGTTCTCCTGTCGATCGTCGCGGTCGCGATCGGGCGCGCCTTCGCGCTCAGCCTCGCCGGCTCGATCGGCCTCTATTTCGTCGTCTGGTGGACCCTGCTCTTCGCGATCCTGCCCGTGCGCATCCGCTCGCAGGCGGAGATCGGCCAGGTCGCGGACGGAACCGACCCCGGCGCGCCCGCCTCGCCGGCGCTTCGGGAGCGGGCAATCTGGACGACGCTCGTCTCGGCTTTGGTCTTCGCGGGAGTCGCAGCCTTCTTCCCGCTCGCGGGTCTCTGAGGCATCGCTCTTCAGCGAGCGGGTTCGCCCAACAAAAAAGCAAGGCTTTCGCCTTGCTGATGCGCCTTCCGGCAGATCGATGTCGCCCCGGCATGTGGAGCCGCCGCCTCGAGGGCGGTCTTCAGGTTATGCGTCCTCCCAAGACTCGGACCGCTGCGCAACTCATAAGCTCGGCGCGCTCGCATCCCCCGTCTAGGGGAGACCTGCAGGGCTGTCACGCGGTTTTTGCAATTCACGCAAGCCCGTGGCCCGGGCGTCCGACCCCGGTCCGTCATCCGGTTGACACCGGGGGAGGGCGCCACCATAACCCCCGCTCTCCGGGCGCCCCCAACGGCGCCCGGCCGCGGTTTAGGGCTCGCGCCCGTCCGTGGACGGGGGAATGTCCCGAGCGGCAAAGGGGGCGGACTGTAAATCCGCTGGCTAAGCCTTCGTAGGTTCGAGTCCTACTTCCCCCACCAACGCAGCGCCTTCTCGCGATCCGGCCCGCGTGCTAGGTCCGCGCCCATGCGGGTGTAGCTCAATGGTAGAGCAACAGCCTTCCAAGCTGATGACGAGGG
>JAFAPJ010000005.1 GCA_019247255.1 Methylobacteriaceae bacterium
CGGCATGCCGCACGAGATGCGCCGTGACTGCCCGCGGGTAGGCCGGAAGGGGCGCCAGCGCCGTGACGAGAAGGCTCCCGTCGGGCCGTTTCTCGAAGCTGTGCCCGGCCGCCGGCGCCCTCATTTCCCGACGAGCGGGCAGCCGCCCTCGGAGAGCGGCCGGAACGCTTCCTCGGCGGGCAGCGTCGAGACGAGGGTGAGCGAGTCCCACTTGCCGGTCGATTCGGCCGGGGTCTTGGTCTTGTAGATGTACATCGGGTGCAGGTTGCGGCCGTCCTCGCGGATCCGTCCCGGCCCGAAGATCGGGTCGTCGACCGGCAGCTCCTTCATCTTGGCGACGACCGCCTTCCCGTCCGACGCGTTGCCGCCCAGCGCCTCCACGGCCTTCAGGAAGTGCATCATGCCGGAATAGACGCCCGCCTGCATGTCGTTGGGCGCGTTGCCGCGAGGGTGCCGCGCCATAAAACGCCTGGCGAACGCGCGGGTGCCCTCGTCGCGGTCCCAGTAGAACGGCACCATCAGGTAGACGTCCTGCATGGCCGGGAGCCCGAGCGAGGCGATGTGGTTCACGTTGACGATGAGGCCGGCGAGCCGCTGCTTCGGCGTCACGCCGAACTCGCCCGCCTGCTTGATGACGTTCGAGGTGTCGTCGCCGGCGTTCGCGATGCCGATCACGTCCGCGCCCGAGGCCTGCGACTGCAGGAGGAAGGACGAGTAATCGGCGTTGCCGAGCGGGTGGCGGACCGCGCCGACCACCTCGCCGCCGTCGGCCTTCACCTGAGCGGCCGCGTTCGCTTCCAGGTCCTTGCCGAATGCGTAATCGGCGCTGATGAAGAACCAGCGCTTGGCGCCCTGCCGAACGAGCGCCTTCGGCAGCCCGTGGCCGTACGCCCAGGTATCGTAGGTCCAGTGCACGGTGTTGGGCGAGCAGAGCTTGCCGGTCAGGTCGGAGGTGCCGGCCCCGGAGCCGATGAAGACCTTGTTCTTCTCGCGGGCCAGGTTCGCGACCCCGAACGAGATCGCCGAATTGGGCACGTCGATGATGAGGTCGACGCCGTCCTGGTCGAACCAGCGGCGCGAGAGCGAGACCCCGATATCGGTGACGTTCTGATGGTCGGCCGAGACCATCTCGACCTTCATGGGCGAGCGCTTCTGCCAATCCTCGAGGGCGAGCTGCGCGGCGATGACCGAGCCCACGCCCTGGTAATCCGAATAAACCGTCGTCTGGTCGTTCAGCACCCCGATCTTGACCGGCCGGCCCTGGGCCGAGGCGGCCGAGAGGCCGCCCGTCGCCAGCATGGCGGCGAGCCCGATGGCTCCGGCCGCGCGCCTCGTGATCGTCCTCGGCATCCTCATCCTCCCGTGCCGCCGGTTGCCCCGGCCTATCCGTCCGTCGCGCGGGCTCAGCCGCGCTCGACCTTCGCGGCGCGGCCGGCCAGGAACTCGGCCAGCCGCCGCTTCGCCTCGCCGTCGCTCGAGGCGACCGCCGTCATCAGGGCCTCGGCCAGGTAGCCGGTGGCGGGGTCCGCCTCGGCGATCCGCGGCAGGGCGTGGATGAGGGCGTAATTCGTGAGCGGCGCGTTCTCGGCCGCCCGCTCGGCCAGCGCGACCGCGCGCGCGAGCCCCTCGCCGGGCGCCACGACGTAATGCACGATGCCCAGACGCTCCGCCGACGCCGCGTCATGGACGCGGCCGGTCAGCATCATGTCGCGCATCCGCGACGCCCCGATCAGCCGCGGCAGGCGCACGGAGGCGCCGCCGCCGACGAAGATGCCGCGCTGGCCTTCCGGTAGCGCGAAAAAGGCGCTCTCCTCCGCGACCCGAAGGTGGGCCGCGAGCGCGAGCTCCAGCCCGCCGCCGATCACGGCCCCCTTGAGGGCCGCGACGACCGGCACGCGGCCGAACTCGATCTCGGCGAAGGCCCGGTGCCACATGCGCGAATGCAGCATGCCGGCCGGAGCGTCCCGCTCCGTCAGCTCGGCAAGGTCGAGCCCGGCGCAGAAATGCGGTCCCTCGGCCGCGATCACGAGCGCCTTCACGTCGTCCGGAAGCGCCCTGGCGGCCCGCTCCAGCGCGAGCACGAGCCCGTCGTCGAGCGCGTTGCGCTTCGCCGGCCGCGCCAGGCTCAACACGCCCACCTCACCGTCGCGCTCGAAGCGCAGCGTCGCGGGCAGCACGGGCGGGGCTCGGTGGTTCATCGAAACGGTATTGAACATAACGGTTCGGCACTCCCCCGAGCGTACGCAGGAGG
>JAFAPJ010000026.1 GCA_019247255.1 Methylobacteriaceae bacterium
GCGCGTGAAGGCCGAGACCGCCGAGATCGCCAAGGTCGAGAGCGAGCCCATGCTCGACGGCCGGCAGATGATCATGATCCTCGCGCCACGATAGGCGCGAAAGGCGGCCAAGCTCCCGTCCGGAGGCGAACAGGCGAGGGGTGTCGCGCAGCCTTGGACGGTCGGCATCGTCATATTGCCGTAAAGAACGACCAAGGAGCAGGCGGGGGTTGGGGCTTATTCCGACGGCCTCCCTGCTTTGCTATAAGGGTGCCGGGGGGCTGCGCGAGACATGATCTCGCGCGCCCTCTTGGGCTGGGCGGGGCTGAGGTAATGGCGAAGGCGTCGAGTTGGGCCGATTGGCGGTCGCACGGTCGCGGCCGTTCCGAGCTCGGAGGCGCGCTCGCGACGCTGAGGCTCGCGTTCTTCGGCCTGGCGCTGATGACCGCGACGATCAACGTCCTGTACCTGACCGGCTCCTTCTACATGCTGGAGGTCTACGACCGGGTGATCCCGGGCCGCTCGGTGCCGACTCTCATCGGGCTCACGATCCTGGCGTTCGGGCTCTACGCCTTCCAGGGCGTGCTCGACCTGATGCGCGGCCGGATCCTCGTGCGGATCGGGACGTCGGTCGACGCTGCGCTGTCCGATCGCGTCTATCACACGCTCGTCCGCATGCCGCTCAAGACCCGCACGGGTGCGGACGGCCTCCAGCCGCTGCGCGATCTCGACGGGGTGCGCAGCTTCCTGTCGAGCGCCGGGCCGACGGCCTTCTTCGACCTGCCCTGGATCCCGCTCTACCTCGCGATCTGCTTCGTGTTCCATGTCTGGATCGGGGTCGCGGCTCTCGCCGGCGCGGCCCTTCTCATTCTCCTGACGCTCCTGACCGAGTTCCGGACCCGCGGGCCCTCGCTCGCGACCGTCGGCCTCGCCCAGACCCGCAACGCGCTCGCCGAATCGAGCCGCCGCAACGCGGAAGTTCTGCAGGCGATGGGCATGTCGAGCCGCTTCGCCGCGCGCTGGCAGCGGGCCAACAACCGCTACATGGCGAGCCAGCAGCATACGGCCGACGTCGCCGGCGGCCTTGGGGCGATTTCGAAGGTCATGCGGATGGGCCTGCAATCGGGGGTGCTCGGGATCGGAGCCTTCCTGGTGATCCAGGGGCAGGCGAGCGCCGGGATCATCATCGCCAGCTCGATCCTGACCTCGCGGGCGCTGGCCCCCGTCGAGCTCGCCATCGCGCATTGGCGCTCGTTCGTGAGCGCCCGGCAGAGCTGGCGTCGCCTGAACGACCTCCTGCGCGCGTTCCCGCAAGCCGAGAAGCCGATGGCGCTGCCCAAGCCCTCCGCGAGCCTCGTGATCGAAGGCGTCTCGGGCGCGCCGCCGGGCGTCCAGCGTCTGGTCGTGGCCGATGTCAGCTTCGCCCTGCGAGCCGGGACGGGGCTCGGGATCGTGGGGCCGAGCGCCTCGGGCAAGTCGTCGCTCGCCCGGCTCCTCGTGGGCGTCTGGAGCCCGCTGCGCGGCAAGATCCGGATCGACGGCGCGGCGATCGACCAATGGGATCCGGAGGAGCTCGGCCGCCACGTCGGCTACCTGCCGCAGGACGTCGAGCTCTTCGCCGGCACCGTCGCCGAGAACATCGCGCGCTTCGATCCGGAGGCGTCCGCGCCCGCGATCATCGAGGCCGGCAAGGCGGCCGGTATCCACGACCTCATCCTTCGGTTGCCCGAGGGTTACGAGACGGAGATCGGAGAGGGCGGAGCCGCTCTATCGGCCGGTCAGCGCCAGCGTCTGGCGCTGGCCCGGGCGCTCTACGGCAACCCTTTCCTGGTCGTGCTCGACGAGCCGAACTCCAACCTCGACAACGAGGGCGAGAGCGCGCTGACGCAGGCGATCCTGGGCGTGCGGGCGCGGGGCGGCATCGCCGTCGTGGTCGCCCACCGGCCGAGCGCGCTCGCGGGCGTCGACCAGATGCTCGTCATGCAGGAGGGTCGGATGTCGGCCTTTGGACCCAAGGAGGAGGTGATGAGCCGGATCACGCGCCCGATGGCGGTGCCGACGGCCACGCAGGCCCCGCCGCCGGACGGGCAGGGAACGGCTTTCGCGGCGGCCGGCTCGTTCGGTGGCATCCCGGGGCTCCGTGTCGTGCAAGGACAAACGGCATGAGCGCCCGGGACGATTTGCGGTCGCAAACCCAGGGCGCGATTCGCCGGCATGTCCTGGGCGGCGTGACGCTGGTGGCGCTCCTGGTGTTCGGGCTCGGCGGCTGGGCCGCGACGACCGAGCTCTCGGGCGCGGTGATCGCGGCGGGGTCGCTCGTCGTGGATTCGAGCATCAAAAAAGTCCAACATCCGACGGGGGGCGTCGTCGGCGAGCTTCGGGTGCGCGACGGGACCCGGGTCAAAGCGGGCGAGGTC
>JAFAPJ010000089.1 GCA_019247255.1 Methylobacteriaceae bacterium
GAGGCGATCGGCCTCGGCGGGGACGAGAATGCGGGCCGGCGGCTGACCGTCCTGCGCGCGCTCGACAAGTACGACCGGCTCGGCGCCGAGGGCGTGCGGGAGCTGCTCGGACCGGGCCGCCGGGACGAGAGCGGGGATTTTACGAAAGGGGCGGGGCTCGACGACGAAGCGATCGATCGCTTGTTGCTGTTCCTTGGTTCGAACCAGGGCGCTGAGCGGGTCGTGTCAATAAGTGCGTTGCGTCTTGATGCTCTCGACCGAGCGGTCCAGGGGAGCGAGGTCGGCAGGGCGGGCGTATCAGAGGTTCGTGACCTCAAGGCGATTGTCGAAGCCTGCGGCTACGACGACAGCCGTATCGTCATCGACCCCTCCGTGGTCCGCGGCCTCGAATACTACACGGGTCCGGTCTTCGAGGCGGAGCTGACCTTCCCGGTCGTGAACGACGACGGCCAGACGGTGCGCTTCGGCTCGGTCGCGGGCGGCGGGCGGTATGACGGGCTCGTCGGCCGCTTCCGTCCCGAGCCGGTCCCGGCGACCGGCTTCTCGATCGGCGTCTCGCGCCTCCTCTCAGCGCTCCAGATCGTGAAGTCGCCGATCGTGGCGGACGAGAGGGCGCGCGGCCCGGTGGTCGTGCTCGTCATGGATCGCGACCGGGTGTCCGATTACCAGCGGCTCGTCGCAACGCTCCGTGGCGCCGGGATCCGCGCCGAGCTCTATCTCGGGAGCGCCGGGCTGAAGGCGCAGATGAAATACGCCGACCGCCGCCGCGCGCCCTGCGTCGTCATCCAGGGCAGCCAGGAGCGGGAGCGCGGCGAGGTGCAGATCAAGGACCTCGTCGAGGGTGCCGAGAAGGCCCGCGGCGAGGGCTCCGCCGCGAGCCATGCCGAGTACAAAGCCGCGCGGCTCGCGCAAGTCTCGGTTCCGGAGGCCGAGCTCGTGACGGCCGTGCAGGAGGTGCTCGCGCGGCAGCGCGGCTGAGGCGCGCGCCCGGAACTTCGCGTCAAGGCCACTGTTAGCGAACGGTCGAGCTACGAGGGAGTGCAGTCCGTGGCGAGGAAGCAGGACGAAGGGGCGAAGGCAACGAAGCCCTCCAAGGCGAAGGGCGGCCGCAAGACGGTCGCGGAGACGCGCAGGACAGGTGCGACGCGCAGCGTCCTCGACGATGCGGCCGAGACGGTGGCGGCGGCGCCGGGCAAGGCCGGGAAGGCGATGAAGCGGGCGAAGACGAAGGCCCTGAATCTCATGCCGGAGACGCCGACCCTGCCGCGTCCGCAGATGCCTGACATCGACGTCGGGCAGACCGTGCGGGAGATCGGCAGTCAGGTCATGACCGTGCTGAACAGCCCGACGGGTCGGGTGATCGTGGCCGAGGTGCTGATCCATCTCGCGAAGGCGATGACCCGCGCGGCCGCGAACACCGAGACGGGGCGCGACGTGAAGGAGACCGCGCTCAACGCCGGCGCGAAGATCGGGGCCGCGGTCGCCGCGGCCGGCGCCAAGATGCTGGAAGGCGGCCAGGACGTCGCCCAGACGGGCGTCGACGCGGCGCAGCGCGGGGCCGAGGCCGCGGGCGAAGCGGCGACCAACGCCTCCGACATCGCCCGTCAGGTCGCGTCCGTTGCGGTCAACGCGGTTGGCGGTGTCGTGGCGCAGGCCGCCTCCCGGGTCATGGCCGGGTCGGGCCCGAGCGCGTCTGCCGGTTCGGCCGGGACCGGCGAGCACGGCGAAACGCGCCGTGAGGGCCAGGACGGCCCGAGCCACGAGCTCGTGGGCGCCCATCCGGCCTGAGGTCGCGCAGATCCCGGGCGGGTCGCATCCCGCGCGGGAGAGCGTCACGAAAGCGGTCGCTCTGCCGGCCGCTCTCGGCTAGGGACGGCGCGGCTCCATGTCCGCGCCCGCCCCGCCCTCCTACGACGCACTTCTCGCCCTCTTCGAGCGGCGAGGCTACGTGCGCGTCGACACGCCGGTCTGCCAGCCGGTCGGGCTCTTCCTCGAGCTCTCGGGCGAGGACATCCGTCGCCGCCTGTTCCTGACGCAGGATCAGGACGGGCAGGAGCTGTGCCTCCGCCCCGAATACACGATCCCGGTCTGTCGCCAGCATCTCGAGTCTGGCCGAGACGCGGCCGCCTATTCCTATCTCGGTCCCATCTTCCGGCACCGTCCGGGCGAGAGCGGCGAGTTCCTGCAGGCCGGCATCGAGTCGATCGGGCGAGAGGACCGCGACGCGGCCGATGCGGAGGCGCTCGACCTCGCGGCCGAGGCGGCTCGCCTCCTGGCGGGGCGGGCCCTGGCTGTCCGGATCGGCGACATGGGGCTGTTCGAGGCGGTCGCGGAAGCCCTCCAGGTGCCGCGTCACGTCCAGCGCCGTCTCACGCTGGCGCTCGCGGCCGGCCGCTCCATCGAGGGCGAGCTCGACCCGGAGGACCGCGCGGTCCCGAGCGGCTATGCGGGCCTTCTGGCGGCGCTTGAAGGGCAGGATCCGGGCGCGGCCCGGGCCTTCGTCGAGGACGTGATCTCGATCGCCGGTATCGCGACCGTCGGGGGCCGCAGCGCGGCCGACATCGCGGACCGCTTCCTGTCCCGGGCGGCGCGTCGCTCCGGCCCGGTTTCGGCCGATGCGCGGCTGTGGCTGCGCCGCTATCTCGCGATCGCGGGCGAGCCCGAGCGCGCGATCGCCGAAGTCGACGCCCTCGCGCGCGAGGCCGGGATCGATCTCGGGCCAACGCTCGGACGCTTCGCCCGGCGGCTCGATCTCGTGGCGCCGGACACGCGGCGCGGCGCGCTCTCCTTCGCGGCCGCCTTCGCCCGCAACCTCGACTACTACACGGGCTTCGTGTTCGAGCTGCGGGACGAGCAGAGGCCCGACGGGCGTCACGTCGCGGCGGGCGGGCGCTACGACCAGCTCTTCGAGCAGCTCGGCGCCGAGCGCGCCCTGCCGGCCGTCGGCTTCGCGCTCTGGCTCGACCGGCTGGGCGGAGGGGCGTCGTGAGCGAGGCTCCCCTCGTCGTCGCGGTCCCGTCCAAGGGGCGGTTGCAGGAGAACGCGGCCGCCTTCTTCGGCCGGGCGGGCCTCGCCTTCACGCAGGCGCGGGGCGTGCGCGATTACCGTGGCGCGATCGCCGGGCTGCCGGAGATCGAGGTCCATTTCCTCTCGGCCGCCGAGATCGTGACGCAGCTCGCGACG
>JAFAPJ010000038.1 GCA_019247255.1 Methylobacteriaceae bacterium
CGCGTCGCGCAGGTCGGCCACGATCCGCTCGCCGAGCATCACGACGAAGTAGAACCGCAGCGCGCTGCCGACCGCGAGCACCGCCACGACACCGACCATCACGCCGAAATAGGCGTCGATAAGCCGGCCGCCGCCGTCGGAGAAGCCGTGGTCGATGATGCGTCGGGCGGCGACGGGCAGGACAAGCGTCGCGGCCGAGGCGACGAGGAGCGCCACCACGGCGGCCGCGATCCGGCCCTTGTAGCGGGTCGCGAACGGCAGGAGAGGCTTCAGCGCCGACAGGTTCGCGCGGCGGGGCTTCGGATCGGTATCTGGCATCTCGGGCGAGGCGCGTCCCTGGCGATCGCGGGCCGCAGCTTGCTTGTTCGGGCGCGCGGCCTGGGTTATAGCCCGCCGATCCGCGACATGAAGACGGTCGTTTGTCGCCTGCGCGCAGCGTCGGCGGCGCGGGCGCGACCATTCCCTAGGAGCCGGCCATGGCCGAGAACAATCAGAAAGCCGTGAAGACGGAGAAGCGGGAGAAGGGCCCGACCGTCCATCCGGATTATCACTTCATCAAGGTCGTGATGACGGACAAGACCGAGTACCTCACACGCTCCACCATGGGCCGCGAGGGCGACACGCTCAATCTCGACATCGACCCGAACACGCATCCGGCCTGGACCGGCGGTCAGACGCAGCTCCTCGACCGCGCGGGCCGGGTCTCGAAGTTCAACTCGCGCTTCGGCGGCCTTTCCTTCGCCAAGAAGTGACCCGGCCGAGGCGCGCGCCTCGGCCGTTCCTTCGCGTCCGGGCCCGCCTGATCCCAGCCTCGTGAGCGGCGGGTCGGGCGAGGAACCATCGCGCTTCGCGCCCGGTTGACCGTCGCTGTAGCGGTGACGGGTGAGTGAATGGCCGGAGAGGAGGACGAGGGCGGCGCGGTCGAGACGATCGTCGACCCGCGCGAGGCCGCCGAGCAGGCCGGCCTCATCTACGTGAGCGACGACGCGCCCGGCATCCGCCGCCGCCGCGCCGGCAAGGGCTTCAGCTTCACGGGGCCGGACGGGAAGACCGTCAAGGACGAGGCGACCCTCGCCCGCATCCGCAAGCTCGCGATCCCGCCTGCCTATGTCGATGTCTGGATCTGCGCGAACCCGCGCGGCCATATCCAGGCCACCGGCCGGGACGCCAAAGGCCGCAAGCAGTACCGCTACCACCCCAAGTTCCGGGAGGTGCGGGAATCCACGAAGTACGAGCATATGCTGGACTTCGCGCGCAGCCTGCCGGCGATCCGCGCCAAGATCCAGGAGCACATGAGCCTGCGCGGGCTGCCGCGGGAGAAAGTGCTGGCGACCGTCGTCTACCTTCTCGAGAACACGCTGATCCGGGTCGGCAACGACGATTACGTCAAGCAGAACAAGAGCTACGGGCTCACCACGCTCAAGGACCGGCACGTCAAGATCGAGGGCTCGGAGCTTCGCTTCCAGTTCAAGGGCAAGTCCGGCAAGACCTGGAACCTGAAGATCAAGGACAGACGGATCGCCCGGATCGTGAAGGAATGCCAGGACATTCCGGGCCAGGAGCTCTTCCAGTACATCGACGACGACGGCCAGCGGCAGGACGTGACCTCGGCCGACGTGAACGCCTACCTGAAGGAGATCACCGGCCGGGACGTGACCGCGAAGGATTTCCGGACCTGGGCCGGCACCGTGCTGGCCGCCCTCGCGCTCGCCGAGTTCGAGACCTTCGATACGGACGCGATGGCGAAGAAGAACGTGCGGGCCGCGATCGAGAGCGTCTCGGCCCGGCTCGGCAACACGCCCACGATCTGCCGGAAGTGCTACGTCCACCCCGAGGTGCTGCACAGCTACTTCGACAAGCAGCTCATGCTCGAAGTGAAGCAGGAGGCCGAGGCGGAGCTCCGGGACAATCTCGACAGCCTCAAGCCCGAGGAGGCGGCGGTGCTGACGCTTCTCGAGCAGCGCCTCAGCCGCGACCTGACCGAGACCTTGCGTCAGGCGGCCGCGGCCGCGTGAGGTCAGAGGGCGTCGAAGCGGATCGGCTGCACACCCTTGTAGAGCACGGTGCGACCGAGCGGATGGACGTGCTCGAGCCCCTCCGTGATCGTCAGGAAATGATTGCCGGCGAGCGGCCCGGCCTTGCTGGCGAAGGCGACCGGCCCGTAGGCGAGCAGGATCTCGGTCTCGCTGACGCCGCCCGGATAGAGGATGAACTGCCCGGGCGCCGGGTGGCTCGTCGCGTTCTCGTAGCCGACGCCGAACTGGAGGTCGCCGAGCGGCATCCACACGCCTTCTCCGCTCCAGCGGACATGGATGATCTCGCTGACGAAAGGCAGGGCGCGCTCGAAGGCCGCGCAGGTCTGGGGCGCCGCTTCGCGCTCGAAGCGGGCCCGGAAGCTGTACGCCCCGGCCGTGATCCTGACCTCGTCGCTCATCCTAGGCTCCTCGTGAGGGGTCGGCCGGAGCCGGCCTGCCCCTCCTTGCCTTCCGGGCGCCCGTCCTGGCAATGACCGCGGCCCGAGCCATGCGACGTCTCCTCGCCCCCGCCCTCGCCTGCCTGGCGGCCGCCTGCGCGCCCGTCCTGCCTCCGATCGCGGGCCCGGGCGGCGACGCGCGGCTGAAGGCCAGGATCGCCGACACGTACAGGCCGGGGAGCCCGGCCGAGCGGCTGCGGGCCCGGCTCCTCGCCGAAGGCTTTGTCGTGGTGGAGGACAGGCGGGCGGGGCGCGCTTCCGCGTTCTTCGCGCCGGACAACCAGCCCTGCGAG
>JAFAPJ010000059.1 GCA_019247255.1 Methylobacteriaceae bacterium
TTCGCCGCGCTGACTGCCTTTCTGCCTCTCCTCCTCCTTCCCGGGGCTACGGTGCTCGCCGGGCTGGCGCTCGGCGCCACGCTCGCGGGGATCGGCTGTTGGCGGCTCTGCCGCGGGCTCGGAGGGCATACGGGCGACGTGCTCGGCGCGGGGGTCGTCCTGTTCGAGACCGGGTTCCTCCTCGGCTGCGCGGCGCGATGATGCGGGCGAAGCTCTGATGCAGGCGGCCTGCTGAATGCGGCTCGTGATCTGCCCGGCCGCGCATCTGGGCGATGTCCTCGCCGAGACCGCGCCGGACGTCGTGATCCGGCTCGCCTCCCCGGACGACGCTCTTCACGATCTTCCGCCCGAATTGCCGAGCCTCGCGCTCCGCTTCCACGACATCGCCGAGCCCCGGCCCGGCCTCGTCGCGCCCGACCGCGCCGCGATCGACGCGCTCCTCGCCTTCGGGCGGGCGCAGGCCGGAGCCGGTACGGTCCTGCTGTCCTGCTTCGCGGGGATCAGCCGCTCGACCGCGGCTGCGCTGGCGCTCGCAGCCGCGCTCCGGCCCGACCGACTTGAGACGGAGCTCGCCCGCGCGCTGCGCGACGCTGCCCCTCTCGCGACGCCGAACGCCGGGATGATCGCGCTCGCGGATACGGCGCTCGGGCGCGAGGGCCGGCTCGTCGCCGCGACCCGCGCGATCGGGCGCGGCGCGGATTGGGCGCCGTTCCGGTCCGTCGCGCTCGATCTCGGGCCGGGTTGAAAGCCCGAAGCCGTCGTGCTTCGGTCCGGGCGCCGTCGGTGCCCCGCGCGAGCGGGGTGAAACGGGAACGCGGTGAGGGCTCACGCCCGATGCCGCGGCTGCCCCCGCAACTGTGGGCGGAGAGCGTCCGGTCCGGATACGCCACTGGCGCGACAGCGCCGGGAAGGCGGACGGGACGCGTCGATCCGCGAGCCAGGAGACCGGCCGACGGCGCAATGGAACCCCGGCGGCGGGCCGGGCGGAGTGCGATCGATGTCGGACGAGACCGCGCCGCGCACGGTCATGAGCGTGTGCGTGACCTGCCGCCGGGATGGCGAGGCGGAGCGCGTCGGCGAGCGCCTGTTCGCGGCGCTGCAGGCCGCCGGCGGCCCCGCCGTCGCGGTCAGGCCCGTCCAGTGCCTCAGCGTGTGCAAGCGCGCCTGCACGGTCGCGCTGTCCGGGCCCGGCCGCTACACCTACCTCTTCGGCGACCTCGACCCCGACCGGGACGTGGCGGCGCTCCTCGAGGGCGCTCGCCTCCATGCCGAGGCCGAGCACGGGTTCCTCCTCTGGCGCGAGCGCCCCGAGGCGCTCCGGCGCGGCACGGTCGCGCGCGTGCCGCCGCTCGGCTGGTCGCCGGCCGACGGGCGTCCGCCCCGGTGAGCGGTCTCGCCACGACGCTCGTCCTCGGCGGCGCGCGCTCCGGCAAGTCGAGCGAGGCCGAGCGTCTCGTCCTCGAGAGCGGCCTAGCCCCTGCCTATATTGCGACGGCGACGGTCGGCGACGGCGAGATGGCCGAGCGGATCGCCCTCCACCGGGCGCGCCGCGGCCCGGCCTGGACGACCCGGGAGGAGCCGCTCGACCTCCTCGGCGCGCTCGAAGCCGAGGCCGGACCAGGCCAGGCCGTTCTCGTCGATTGCCTGACGCTCTGGCTCTCGAACCTCCTGTTCGCCGAGCGCGACCTCGCGGCCGAGACGGCGGCGCTTGCGGCCGCCCTGCCGACGCTGGCCGGCCCCGTCGTGCTCGTCTCGAACGAGGTCGGGCTCGGCCTCGTGCCCGAGACACCCCTCGGGCGCCGCTTCCGCGACGCGCAGGGCCGCCTCAACCAGGCGGTCGCGGCCGCGGTGCCACGCGTCCTCTTCGTGGCGGCCGGATTGCCGCTCATCCTCAAGCCGCCAGCCGGATCCGCCCCATGACGACCCACCGCGTTCCCGTCACCGTGCTCACGGGCTTCCTGGGCGCCGGCAAGACGACGCTCGTCCGCTCGCTCCTCGAGAACGCCCGCGGGCGCCGCTTCGCCGTGATCGTCAACGAGTTCGGCGATCTCGGCTTCGACGGCGCGCTCGTCGGCGAATGCGGCGACGCGGCGTGCGGGCCGGGCGACATCGTCGAGCTGACGAACGGCTGCATCTGCTGCACGGTCGCGGACGATTTCGTGCCCACCATGGAGCGGCTGCTCTCCCGCGAGCGGCCGCTCGACGCGATCCTGATCGAGACCTCCGGCCTCGCCTTACCCCAGCCGCTCGTGAAGGCCTTCGATTGGCCGGCGATCCGCACCCGGGCGACCGTGGACGGCGTGGTCACGGCGGTCGACTCGACGGCGCTCGCCGCGGGCCGGGTCGCCGCGCCGGAGGCCGCCGACGGCCCGGCCCGCGACCACGACGACCCGGTCGAGGAGGTGTTCGAGGACC
This sequence comes from Methylobacteriaceae bacterium, assembly GCA_019247255.1. Lineage (GTDB taxonomy): Bacteria > Pseudomonadota > Alphaproteobacteria > Rhizobiales > Beijerinckiaceae > Enterovirga. The sequence goes on from JAFAPJ010000059.1 coordinate 2,416, forward strand.
AGCTCGCCTGCGCGGACCTCGTGATCCTGTCCAAGGCCGACCTCCTGCCGCCCGACCGGCTCGACGAGGTCGAGGCGCGGCTCGCGGCCGAGCTCCGGCCCGGCGTGCGGGTGGTACGCTCG
>JAFAPJ010000085.1 GCA_019247255.1 Methylobacteriaceae bacterium
GACCTCCTCCATCGACGGGCCGGCCGCTCCGTCCCGTTCGCCCGCGGCCGCGCCCGAGAGCCGCCGGGGCCCCGCCCCGCCGGGGGCGCGCGGCCCGTGATCTCCGGGCTCTTCATCCGCCGGCCGATCGCGACCTTCCTGCTCGCCTTGGCGATCGGGCTGTGCGGCGTGCTCGGCTACCTGCGCCTCCCGGTCTCGTCGCTGCCGCAGGTCGACTTCCCGACGATCCAGGTCACGACGCGGCTCCCGGGCGCCAATCCGGACACGATCGCGGCGCTCGTCACGGCGCCGCTCGAGCGTCAGCTCGGGCAGATCCCGGCGCTGGCCTCCCTGTCGTCGAACTCGTCCTTCGGCCTGTCGCAGATCACGCTTCAGTTCGAGCTCGACCGCGACATCGACGGCGCGGCGCAGGACGTGCAATCCGCCATCAACGCGGCTGCCTCGACGCTGCCCCGGAACCTGCCCTACCCGCCGACCTACGCGAAGGTGAACCCGGCCGACGCGCCGATCGTGACGCTCGCGCTCACCTCGAAGACGGTGGCGCTGCGCGCGTTGTCCGACCTCGCGGACACGCTCATCGCCCAGCGCCTCGCCGAGATCTCGGGCGTCGGCCACGTCACGATCCAGGGCGGCGTGCGGCCGGCCGTGCGCATCCAGGCCGACCTCGCCCGCCTCGCCTCCTACCGGCTCACCATGGCGGACCTGCGCACCGCGATCACCGGGGCGAACGTCGCCGGCCCCAAGGGCGCGCTCGACGGCCGGACGCAATCCTACACCATCGCCTCCAACGACCAGATCGAGGCGGCGGCCCAATACCGGGACGTCGTCGTCGCCTATCGCAACGGCGCGCCCGTGATGCTCGGCGACGTCGCCTCCGTGGTGGACGGGCTCGAGGATTCGCGCGTCGCCGGACTCTACGGGGACGAGACGGCCGTGATCCTCGACGTCCAGCGCCAGCCGGGCGCGAACGTCGTGGCGACCGTCGAGCGGATCAAGGCGGAGCTGCCGCGCCTCGCCCAGGTCGTTCCGGCCGGGATCCAGTTCAGGCTCGTCCAGGACCGGACGGACACCATCCGGGCCTCCATCCACGACGTCGAGCTCACGCTCGTCGTCGCCTGCGTGCTCGTCGTCCTCGTGGTGCTGCTTTTCCTGCGCTCCGTCCGGGCAACGATCATCGCGGGCGTCGCGCTGCCGCTCTCGATCGTCGGCACCTTCGCGGTGATGTGGCTCGTGGGCTTCTCGCTCGACAACCTGTCGCTCATGGCGCTCACGATCGGGACGGGCTTCGTCGTCGACGACGCGATCGTGATGGTGGAGAACATCGTGCGGCGCATCGAGGACGGCGAGCGCCCCTTCGAGGCGGCGCTGAACGGCGCGCGCGAGATCGGCTTCACCATCGTGTCTCTCACGGTGTCGCTGATCGCGGTCTTCATCCCGCTCCTGTTCATGACGGGCCTCGTCGGCCGCATGTTCCGGGAATTCGCCCTGACGCTCTCCATGGCGGTCGTGGTCTCGGCGGTCGTCTCGCTGACCCTGACCCCGATGATGTGCGCGAAGCTGCTGCGCGCCGCGCCGCACGCGCATGGCCGCGGCTGGCAGCATTGGGCCGAGCTCCCCATGAGCTGGATGGCCCGAGGCTACGACCGCACGCTCGGCTGGGCGCTCCGCAGGCGCGGGCTCATGCTCCTCCTGACGCTCGGCACCCTCGCGCTGACCGGCTGGCTCTACGCCGTCATGCCGAAGGGCTTCCTGCCCGCGCAGGACACGACCCTCGTCACCGCCGTGATGGAGGCGGCGCCGGACGCCTCCTTCGCCGAGGTGACGCGCCTCCAGGGCGAGGTCTCGGCCGCCATCCGGCGCGACCCGGCCGTCACGGGAATCGTCTCGGTCGTCGGCGTCGGGTCGCTGAACCCGACCCCGAACGTCGCGCGGCTCGCGATCAGCCTGCGCTCCATCGGCGAGCGTCCGAGCGCCGACGAGGTGAGCGAACGCCTCCGCAACGCGACGAGCGCGATCCCGGGCGCGACCCTCTACCTGCAGCCCGTCCAGGACATCCAGATCGCGACCAGGGCTAGCCGCTCGCAATATCAATACACGCTGTCCGGCGCCGATCCGGCCGAGGTCGCCACCTGGTCGAAGCGCGTGCTCGAACGCCTCCGGGGGGATCCGGACCTGCGCAACGTCGCGCTCGAGACCCAGGACGGCGGGCTGAGAGCCCTCGTCACCGTGGACCGCGAGATGGCGGGGCGGATGGGGATCTCGGTCCAGAACGTCAACGACGCGCTGAACGATTCCTTCGGGCAGCGGCAGGTCTCGACGATCTTCGGCCAGTCGAACCAGTTCCGGGTCGTGCTCGAGGCCGCGCCGCAATACCAGACGAGCCCGGACATCCTCCAGAAGCTCTACGTGCCGGGCACGGGCGGGCTCCCGGTCCCGCTCTCGAGCTTCACCCGGATGGAGCGCACCACGGCGCCGCTCGCCATCGCCCACGAGGCGCAGTTCCCGGCCGCCATCGTGTCCTTCGACGTCGCCCCGGGCTCGGCGCTCGGCACCGCCATCGAGGCGATCGCGCGCGCGGAGCGCGACGTCGACCTGCCCTCGACCGTGACGGGCAGCTTCACGGGCGACGCGGCCGAGTTCCAGCGCTCGCTCGCCGGCCAGCCGTGGCTCATCCTCGCCGCGGCCGTCACGATCTACATCGTGCTCGGCATCCTCTACGAGAGCTTCGTCCACCCGCTGACGATCCTCTCGACGCTGCCCTCGGCCGGCGTCGGGGCGCTGCTCGCGCTCACGCTTCTCGGCCATGACCTCTCGGTCGTCGCGCTCATCGGCATCATCCTGCTCATGGGCATCGTGAAGAAGAACGCGATCATGATGATCGACTTCGCGCTCGCGGCGGAGCGCGAGGAGGGCCTGTCGCCGCACGACGCGATCGTCCAGGCCTGCCGGCTGCGCTTCCGGCCCATCATGATGACGACGCTCGCGGCGCTTCTCGGCGCGCTCCCGCTCGCGCTCGCGACCGGCGCAGGCGCGGAGCTGCGGGTGCCGCTCGGGGTCACGATCATCGGTGGGCTCGTCCTGAGCCAGCTCATCACCCTCTACACGACGCCCGTCATCTATCTCGGCTTCGAGAACCTGCGCCGTCGCCTCGCTCGGGCGGGGTCGGACGACAACCTCACCGACGGCGAGCGCGAGCCGGAGCTGCCGCTGCGCGCGCCCGCCTTTCGCGAGGCGGCGGAATGATGCGGATGTCAGGCGCTCGCGAGCCGGACCTTCGCGGCCTTCTCGAGAAATCCGGACCGGGTTTCGCCCTGGGCGGCAGCCGCGCGATCGACGCGCCTCAGCGTCGCCTCGTCCAGCATCACGTTGACGCGAACGCGGCGCCCCGGCTTGTCGATCTCGATCGCCGCGACGAGCGCCCCGTGCGCGTCCTCGACGAAGGCGAGGTCGGCTCTCAGCTCCGTGAGGCTCCGCGCCTCGGGCATGGAGCCGTCCTCCAGCAAACCTTCGATATGGAAGGCCGCTGCCTCCCGCGCCTTGGCGACCGCGGTGTCGAGGTCAGGAGCGACCGTCGTGCAGCCGGGCAGGTCCGGAAAGGACACGCCGAACCGTCCGGCCTCCTCATGGATGAGCGCGACGAGCTGCATGCTCTTCATACCTCCGCTTCCGTATCACCACTCCCAGCCAGCCTGCCGATAGATCGATCGCAGGGTCCCGGTCGGGATCTCCGGCTCGCCGTGATCGATCGTCACGCGCCCCGGCTTGTCAGGGTGTCGATATTGCCGGTGGTCGCCAGGCCCGCGGCGCGCCTCCACCCAGCCCTCCTCCCGAAGCCGGCGCAGAACATCTCGCGTCTTCCTGGATCGGGCGCCAGAAGGCAGGTCTTCGACCCCCAAGCTGCGTATGTAAGTATACACACGCCTCCGCTCCGACAAGCCGGGTGGCCGGCATGAACATGTCCGAGCCCTTCATCCGGCGGCCGGTCGCCACGACCCTGATCGCGGTCGCGATCTGCCTCGCCGGCCTCGTCGCCTACTGGGCGCTGCCCGTCGCCTCGATGCCGCGCGTCGACTTTCCCTTCGTCCGCGTGGTCGCGAGCCGTCCGGGCGCCGACGCCGCCACCATGGCGTCCACCATCGCGGCGCCCCTCGAGCGGCGACTCGGCGCGATCGCCGGCGTCAATGAGATCACCTCGACCTCGACGCTCGGCTCGACCGCGATCTCGCTCCAGTTCGATCTCGGCCGCTCGCCCGACAAGGCGGCGCGCGACGTGCAGGCCGCGATCAACGCGGCCGCGACCGATCTCCCGTCGGACCTCCCGACGCTCCCGATCGTCCGCAAGGCCAATCCCGGCGCCTTTCCGGTCATCATCATCGCGCTGACCTCCGAGACGCTGCCCGCCTCGGCGATCTACGACATCGCCGACACGCTCGTGGTCCAGCGCATCTCGCAGGTCGAGGGCGTGGCCGAGGTGACGGCGAGCGGCGGCGAGCAGCCGGCGGTCCGCGTGCGGCTCGACCCCAAGCGGCTCGCCGCGATGGGCCTGTCCCTCGACGCGGTGAGGGCCGCGATCGCGGCCGCGAACGCGCAAGGCCCCGTCGGCACCTTCGAGGGCGCCGCGCAAGGGCTCACGATCGCGACGAACGACCAGCTGACGAGCCCGGAGGAATACGGCCGCCTTGTCGTGCGCGCGACGAACGGGACGGTCGTGCGCCTCGCCGACATCGCGATCGTCGAGCGCGCGACCCGCAACAGCCGCGCGGCGGGTTCCTACAACGGCAAGCCCGCCGTGACGATCACGGTGACGAAGCAGGCGGACGCGAACGTCGTCCAGACGGTCGACCGGGTGAAGGCGCTGCTTCCCGAGCTGCGCCGCTACGTCCCGACCACGATCGATATCGAGGTGACGAGCGACCGGACGCTCACCATCCGCAAGTCCATCGGCGACATGCAATGGACGCTCGTCGAGACGGTCGGCCTCGTGATGGTCGTCGTGTTCCTGTTCCTCAGGCGGGCGACCCCGACGCTCGCGGCCGGGGTGACGGTCCCGCTCTCGATCGCGGGCGCCTTCCCGCTCATGTACCTGTGGGGCTTCACGCTCGACAACCTGTCGCTCATGGCGATCACGATCGCGGTCGGCTTCGTGGTGGACGACGCGATCGTCATGATCGAGGCGGTCTACCGGCGGCTGGAGCAGGGGATGCGCCCGATCGACGCCGCGATCGCGGGCGCCCGGGACATCGGCTTCACGGTCCTGTCGATCAGCCTGTCGCTCCTCGCGGCCTTCATCCCGCTCTTCTTCATGCCCGGCATCGTCGGGCGCTTCTTCCAGGAATTCTCGCTGACCCTCGCCTTCGCGATCGTCGTCTCGACGGTCGTGTCGCTCACGATCGCGCCGACCATCGTCGCTCGGCTGCCCGTCCGGCACCGCGCGCCGAGCCGCTTCGACCGGATGGCCGAGAGTATCCTCGGCGGGCTGACGCGCGGCTACGGGCGCACGCTCGGGATCTCGCTCCGTTTCCCATGGGCGATGCTGCTGGTCACGCTCGGTACGGTCGCGCTCACCGTCCAGATGTTCCGGGTCATCCCGAAAGGCTATTTCCCGCAGGACGATACCGGGCTCCTCATCGGGCTCACGGAGGCGTCCTCCGACATCTCCTTCCCGGCGATGGCCGAGCTTCAGGAGCGGGCGGCGGAGCGCGTCCGGGCGGATTCCGCCGTCGTGGGCGTCTCGTCCTCCGTGGGCGGCGCGGGCTGGGGCGCCGCGACCGTGAATACCGGCCGGCTCTTCATCACCTTGCGGCAGGGCGACGTCCGGGAGAGCTCCGCCGTCGTGATCCAGCGGTTGCGCCGCGAGCTGAACAGCATCGTGGGCATGCGCGCCTACGTGTTCGGCGCGCAGGACATCCGGGCGGGCGGCCGGCAGGGCAAGGGTACGAACTACCTCACGCTCTGGGGCCGCGATCTCGAGGAGCTCGACCGCTGGGCGCCCCGCATCGTCGACCGGCTGCGCCGGATCGAGGGGCTGCAGGACGTCTCGAGCGACCGCGAGCAGGGCGGGCTGCAGGCGAATGTCGTGGTCGACCGGACGGCCGCGGCGCGGCTCGGCGTCCGCATGCAGGACATCGACGACGCGCTGAACAACGCCTTCGCGCAGCGCCAGATCTCGACCATGTACACCCAGCGCAACCAGTACCGGGTCGTGCTGGAGGTCGGGCCCGCCGACCGGAACGACCCCGAGAACCTGACCCAGATCTACGTACCCTCGACGGCAGGCGCCGCGATCCCGCTCTCGGCGCTCGCGCACGTCACCCGCAGCCAGGCGCCGCTCTCCGTGAACCACCAGGGGCCGCTCCCCTGCATCACGATCACCTGGAACCTCGCCCCGGAGGTCGGGATCGGCGCCGCGACCCAGGCCGTGCAGGACGCGATCGACGCGCTCGTCCTGCCGGACACCGTGCGAGCCGAATTCGCGGGCGACACCAAGAACGCCGCCGAGGGCGCCGGCGCGGGCGGGCTCCTCGTGATCGCGGCCCTGCTCGCGGTCTACATCATCCTGGGCGTCCTCTACGAGAGCCTCGTCCACCCGCTCACCATTATCTCGACCCTCCCGTCGGCGGGCCTCGGGGCGCTCCTCGCGCTCTTCCTCGCCGGGATGGAGCTCTCCATCATCGCGTTGATCGGGCTCATCCTGCTCATCGGCCTCGTGAAGAAGAACGGCATCATGCTGGTCGATTACGCGCTCGACGCGGAGGCCCGGGGATGCCACCCGGCCGAGGCGGCGCGCGAGGCGGCGCTCGCGCGCTTCCGGCCGATCCTGATGACGACGCTCGCAGCCCTTCTCGGGGCCGTGCCGCTCGCGCTCGCCTCCGGGATCGGCGGCGAGATCCGCCGCCCGCTCGGGGTCACGATCATCGGCGGGCTCGTCGTCTCGCAGCTCCTCACGCTCTACACGACGCCCGCGATCTACCTTCTGCTCGGGCGTCTGCATGCCCGTGCGGGCGGGCGCCGCGGGCTGCCCGATCGTCCGGTCGCGCCCGCGCCCGCCTGATCGCGGGATCCGGCTGTCCTCACCGGCTCGTGAAGCGAGCTTCACGCGATCTTAACCATGCTCATCTCAGAGTTGAGCGGGTGAGGGCACGATGAGCTTCGAGGACGACGTCCGGTCACGCCTGATCGCGCTGCGCATCGGCCCTGATGTCGCGCGGCTCACGCATCTCGCTCTCGAGATCGGGGGGCACACGATCCGGCCCGCGCTCGAGGCCTATTACGGCTCGTGGCGCGAACTCCCCCGCTTCGCACCGATCTACGCCGCGCATGGCGACAAGGTCATCGAGGCGCAGGCGAGCTACTTCCGGTCGCTTCTCGCGTCGGAGATGGACGCCGCCTATCTGGAGCGGCTGCGGGCGGTCGTGGCCTGCGAGCGCGAGACGGGGCTCGGCGTCCGCATCCACCTTGCCGCCGCGACCCGGGTCGGCTCGGCGCTGTTCGAGGTCCTCGGCCGCCGGCACCGCTGGTCGGGCATCGCGGCGGCCCGGGCCTGCGACGCGGTCTTCCGCTACATGGTGGTCGACGCGCTGAACGCCCTCCACCTCGAGCAGGAAGAGGCCAAGCGGGTCGTCGAGCAGCGCCAATCGAAGATCGGCGAGGCGCTCTCGACGTTCGGGGATGCCGCCCACCATCTGCGGTCGGCGATGAACGACGCGACGAGCGCGCTGACCGTGACCTCCGCGGAGACCGCGAGCGCGGTGGGGACGGCGCTCGACGCGCTCTCCCGCACGGGCGAGGCGGCCGAGCGGGGCAGCGAGAACCTCGTCTCGACGGCGGCCGCGAGCGAGCAGCTCGTGAGCGCCATCGAGGAGGTCGATCGGCTCGCCAACCAGAGCCTCGACGCAGTGCGCGAGACGACCGCGAGCGTCGGCTCCCTCAAGGACGAGATCGGCGGTCTGGAGAAGGCGGCCTCGTCCATCGGCAGCGTCGTGACGCTGATCGCCGGGATCGCCAGCCAGACGAACCTGCTCGCGCTCAACGCGACCATCGAGGCGGCGCGCGCCGGCGAGGCTGGCCGCGGCTTCTCCGTCGTCGCGGCCGAGGTGAAGAACCTGGCCAACCAGACGGCCGAGGCGACCCGCGACATCACCGAGCAGGTGGCCGGCATCCAGGCGGCCGCCCAGCGCTCGGCCGAGCAGCTTGGCCGCATCGTCGAGATCATCGCCCGCATGGAGGAGATCGCCTCCGCCTCCGCGGCGGCGACCAGCGAGCAGGCCTCGGCCACGGCCGCGATCGCGGATCAGGCCCGCCTCGCGACGGACGCGGTCCATACGATGAAGGGCGCGGCGGACGGGGTCGGAACCCTCATGCACGACCTTCGCAGCGCGATGTCCGCGCTGGACGGCGCGGCGCGCCACCTCTCCGCGCAGGGCGACCGCTTCCATAACGAGCTCGGCCGCTTCTCCGAGCGCATCACAGCCGCCTGAGGCGGCCCGCGCGCCTTCGCCTTTCGGCGGAGGCGGATCCGCGCGGCCCTTTCCACGGGGATGCTACCGGCCGCGCCTCGCCCGGCCCGGCTTGACGACCGCGAACGCGCTTCCCACCTCCGGCCCACCTCGATCCGGGCCCCTCTGGCGAGAGCCGCCGGCGCTCTCGCGATGTCGGATCTTCCTTGGCCACGGGCAGCCGGCTTCGGGGTTCGACAGCGATGGATTTCGCGTTTCTTGCGGCCGAATGGCTGGGCAAGCCCGTCTGGATGTGGGCGGGCTTCCTCCTCGTGGTGCTCGTCCTGATGGTTCTCGATCTCGGGATCCTGCATCGCAGGAGCCGCGAGATCGGCGTGCGCGAGAGCCTCGTCATGTCGGCGGGCTACATCGCGGTCGCGCTGCTCTTCGGGATCTGGGTCTGGCACTCGCTCGGGAGCGAGACCGCCGTCGCCTACGTGACGGGCTTCCTGGTCGAGAAGACGCTCGCGATCGACAACATCTTCGTCATCACGCTCATCTTCTCGTTCTTCGCGATCCCGCGCGAACTGCAGCACCGCGTGCTGCTCTGGGGCATCGTCGGGGTCGTCGTGCTGCGGGCCATCATGATCGGCCTCGGGGCGACGCTCGTCGCCCAGTTCTCCTGGGTGCTCTACTTCTTCGCGGCCTTCCTGATCGCGACGGGCGTGAAGATGCTGCTCTCGAAGGGCGAGCCGACGTCCCTAGATCAGAACCGGCTCGTCCAATTCCTCCGGCGCCGCCTCCGCGTCACGCAGGAGCTGCACGGCGACCGCTTCGTCGTGCGCCAGCCCGACCCCAGGACCGGGCGCCTCGCCTGGGCGATCACGCCGCTCTTCCTCGCCCTCCTCCTGATCGAGGCGGCGGACCTCGTCTTCGCCGTCGATTCCGTGCCGGCGATCTTCGCGATTACGACCGACCCATACGTCGTCTACACGTCGAACATCTTCGCCGTGATGGGCCTGCGCGCGCTCTACTTCGCGCTCGCGGCCGTGCTCCACCGCTTCGCCTACCTGAAGCCGGCGCTCGCGGTGGTGCTCGTGTTCATCGGCTCGAAGATCTT
>JAFAPJ010000146.1 GCA_019247255.1 Methylobacteriaceae bacterium
TCTCCTCCGGCGCTACTACTTGGACGCACCGGAGGCGACGCTGGCCGATCCCGGACCGCCGCCGGCGGAGCGGGCCGCCCTGCCCCGCCTTCCTGGCCCGCTCGCCTTCGGGCTGCAGCTCGGCCTCGGGTCGCTTCCCCGGGTCGCGATCTACGGGCTTCTCGCCGCCGCCTACGCGCTCGTCTTCGGGCTTGTCGGGCGCATCAACCTAGCCTTCGGGGAGATCGCGGCGGTCGGCGCGGCCGGAACCGGCCTGGTCTCGATGTGGCTCGCAAGCGGCGCTCTCGTCGCGGCGCCGCCCATCCTCGTGCTCGCGACCCTCGTCGGGATCACGGCCGCGGCGGCCCACGGGCTCGTCGCGGGCCGGGTCGCCTTCGCGCACGTGCCGCCCGCCCGCGTCCAGGCGAGCCTCATCGCGACCGTCGGGCTCGCGCTCGCGCTCAGCGAGTACCTCCGGCTCGTCGGCGGCGAGCGCCCGGCCTGGATCCCGCCCTTCGGCGCGGGACCGGTCGCGGTCGCGGCCGCGGAGGATTTCACGGTCACGACCACGACCGTCTCGCTCGTCGTCAGCGCGACGGGCGTCATGGCCGCGCTCGCGCTCGCCCTCGCGATGCGGCTCTCGCGCTTCGGGCGCGACTGGCGCGCCCAGGCCGACGATCCGGTCGGCGCCGCGCTCTGCGGGATCGACGGCGCCCGCCTGCTCGGGGTGACGCTCGCGGCCGCGGGCGGGCTCGCGGGTCTCGCGGGCGCGCTCGCCGCGATCCAGTACGGCGCCCTCGGCTATGCGGGCGGGTTCGGGCTCGGCCTGAAAGCGCTCGCGGCCGCCGTGCTCGGCGGGGTCGGCTCGGTCGGGGGCGCGCTCCTCGGCGGGCTCGCGATCGGGGTGGTCGAGACGATCTGGAGCGCGACGCTGCCGATCGACGGTCGCGACATCGGGCTCTACGGCATCCTGGTCGGCGCGATCGTGCTGCGCCCTCACGGGCTCCTCGGCCAGGCGCCGCCGCGGGAACGCCCGTGAACGCGCGGGACGCGGGGCTGGCGGGGCGCGGCGCGCTCACGCTATCGTGCGGGTCTCGTTCTGAGGGCCGATTCATCTCGCCGGATTCCTCTCTCGGCCTCGCGTCCCGGTTCCGGCTCCCGGAGGGGCCGGCCGCGCCCGGCCGCGCCGTCGAGCTCGGCGACGTCCGGCAGGCGGCCGCCCTCCTCGCCGGGCAGGTGGTCGCGACGCCGACCCTCCACTCGCCGGGCCTGTCGGCGCTCACGGGCGCCGAGGTCTTCGTCAAGTACGAGAACCTGCAGGCGACCGGCTCCTTCAAGGAGCGGGGCGCGCTGAACCGCCTGTCCGCGCTCACGGGCGCCGAGCGCGCCCGGGGCGTGGTCGCGATGTCGGCCGGCAACCACGCCCAGGCGGTCGCCTACCATGCGCGGCGGCTCGGGGTGCCGGCGACGGTGGTGATGCCCGAGACGACGCCCCTCGTGAAGGCCGAGAACACGCGCGCGCACGGCGCCCGCGTTGTGCTGCGCGGCGAGACCCTGGCCCATTCGGCCGAGCATGCGCTGGAGCTCGCGGAGGCCGAGGACCTCGTCTTCGTCCACCCCTACGACGACGCCCGCGTGGTCGCGGGCCAGGGCACGGTCGCGCTCGAGATGCTGGAGGCGGTCCCGGACCTCGACGACCTCGTGGTCCCGATCGGGGGCGGCGGGCTCATCGCCGGGATCGCGACCGCCGCCCGCGCGGTCCGGCCCGCCATCCGGGTCGTCGGCGCCGAGGCCGCGCTCTACCCCTCCTGCCGCAACGCGCTTCTCGGCGAGGACGGGCCGATCGGCGGCCCGACCCTCGCGGAAGGCATCGCGGTCAAGACGATCGGCCGGCTGACGCTGCCGATCGTCCAGGCGCTCGTCTCGGAGATCGTGCTCGTCGCCGAGCCGGAGATCGAGCGCGCGGTCGCGGCCTTCGCGACCTTGACCCGCACGATGGCGGAGGGCGCGGGCGCGGCCGGGCTCGCCGCGATGCTCGCGCGCCCGGATCTCTTCGCCGGGCGGCGGGTCGGGCTCGTGCTCTGCGGCGGCAACATCGACGCCCGCCTCCTCGCCTCCGTGATGGTGCGCGAGCTCGAGCGCGCGGACCGGATCGTCTCCTTCCGGATCACGGCGAGCGACCAGCCGGGCCTCCTCGGCTCGATCGCCTCGCGGCTCGGCGCGCTCGGCGCCAACATCCTCCACGTCTCGCACGGGCGCCTCTTCCTCGACGTGCCGGCGAAGAGCGTCACGGTCGACGTGACGATCGAGACAAGGAACGCGCGCCACACGGCAAGCGTCTTCGAGGCGCTGCGGGCGGACGGGCTCGACCCGCGCCGGGTCGGCCCGAGCGGGCTCACCGAAACCGCGAGCTGAGGGGAGAACCGATGAGCTATGCCGACACGACCGGGCCCGGGCCCGCCTGGACGTCGCCCGCGACGACGGACGGCGTCATCGGCCGGCGCCTCCTCGCCTATCTCGTCGACATCGTGGTCCTGTTCCTGTTCACGCTCTTCCTCGGCTTCCTGATCGGGCTCGCCGGCTTCGTGACCTTCGGCCTGTCCTGGACGCTCTACGCCGTGCTCGTGCCCGGCGCGGCGCTCCTCTACGCCGCGATGACGGTCGGCGGGGCCGCGCAGGCGACGCCCGGCATGCGGATGATGGGCGTGTCGATACACGACGCGGCGACCGGCGGCCCGCCGGGGCCGCTGATCGCGGCCGGCCACGCGCTTCTCTTCTACGTCGCGGCCGGGACCTTCTTCCTCCTCGTCCTCGACGTCGCGATCGGGCTCATGCGCGAGGATCGCCGGCTCGGCCACGACCTCCTGGCGGGCGTCGTGGCGCTGCGGCGATGAGCCGACGGCGACCCGCCGGGCGGGCCCGCCCGGGCTCCCCATATCAATCTGCCCCATCCGGCCGGGCGCGGCTCTTGCACGCCGCCCGGCGGAGCCTCGACCTGCCGTGACCTCCCACCCCCGCGACGCCCCGCAATTCTTCCTGACGGCGCCCTCCCCCTGCCCGTACCTGCCGGGCCAGGAGGAGCGGAAGGTGTTCACCCACATCGTCGGGCGGCGCGCGCGGGAGATCAACGAGATCCTGACCCAGGGCGGCTTCCGCCGCTCGCAGACGATCGCCTACCGGCCGGCCTGCGAGACCTGCCGGGCCTGCGTGTCGATCCGGGTGATCGCGGACGAGTTCCGGCCCGCCGACAGCTTCCGCCGCGTGCTGAAGGCCAACCGCGACCTCGTCGGCACGGCCTACGCCAACCGGCCCTCCTCCGAGCAATACGCGCTCTTCCGGCGCTACCTCGAGGCGCGCCACGGTGACGGCGGCATGGTCGACATGAGCGTGCTCGACTACTCGATGATGGTCGAGGACAGCCATGTCGAGACCCGCATCATCGAGTACCGCCGGCGCGGGCCGGACACGGCCATCAACGGGCGCGGCCAGGGCCCGCTCGTCGCGGTCTCGCTGACGGACGTCCTCGCGGACGGGCTCTCGATGGTCTATTCCTTCTTCGACCCCGCGCTCGCCGACCGCTCGCTCGGCACCTTCATGATCCTCGACCACATCTCACGGGCCCGGGCCGAGGGCCTGCCCTACCTGTACTTGGGCTATTGGGTCGAGGGCTCGCGCAAGATGGAATATAAGGCGCGCTTCCGCCCGCAGGAACGCCTCATGCCGGCCGGGTGGGCCCGGGTGGAGTGAGGGCGTGAGGGTCGGGGTCACGACGCGATGTGACCGTCGGGTGGGCTGGGCGCCGATCACGCACCTCCCTCGACGGGATCATCAATTAAAATACGGCTCCGCTTGGCGCAACAAGCGTGAGGCTGGGTTGAACGCCACTCGCCGACAACGCCTTAAGTTCTTGGGCAACGGACATCATGACGCTCGCGCCTAGCGCGAACAAGACCTCAGCGTCTGTTAGCGTAAGCGTAACGCGGGGATGAACCACTGGGTTGCGCCAATCATCCTTTATTTGGCGGAGGATTGCGAGCGTCTTTGCCTGTGGCACTGGATTTTGCGACACCTTTTCAAGGTCGGCGATCAGGTCACCCCATGAGCTACCCGAAGGGGGGCGGCAGCCCACGAAAGCTTTGTAGTAAGCCTCCACAACGGACTCGATAGCTCGGGCCACATGGAACCCCGAAGCCGATGGAAGGATGCATGCGAGACAGCGTCCTGCAGCTCTCCAATCCTCTTTAGCCTGATCTGGAATGTGTTCAATCACCTCGGCCGGAATCATCTTGTCAGCACAATCTACTAAAGAAGGAATGTCGTACAGGCCGCGCACAGGAACTATATAAGTGGCCGCCGCTCTCATCTCTTCGAAAAATACGGTCTCGAAGGCAACGAGGCTATTGCGGTACCACGCCATCTGGTATTCGAGGATAGGTGGGGCGTTGTCTTCTGGCCAGTGAAATGCACCGTTCTCGTCAGCATAGTGCTGATTGAAGATCATGTTAAGAACATTGAGCAGAGCCTCAGCAGGCCTCCTTGATAGACCCAGCTGTATAGGATCGCCCTGTAGGAGCTCGCCAATAGTCTGCTGCGCGTTCAGCAACTCCACGGCTGCCCGAGCTGGCAAGACCGGCCCTTGCAGTTCGGCAAAGGCTTTCAGCGTACGTCCCAGATTATAGAACCTGAACTGATTTATTCGCTCCACTTCCAGCCCCACTCTTGAGGAACCATCTTTGCAGTAGCCGTATCACATTTGGAGTGAGGAGGAGAGGGCCGGACCATCGAGTGCGGAAGCAGTCTTCGCCGCGGGTGGGCGCTGGCGCGGCCTTGCCTGTTCTAGGCCCCTCCAAATGTTAGGGAGCCTTTGGAGGGGTCCTATGCTAATGCATTAGGCCGAGCCGTCGGCTTCTTTGCCAGTCGATGCAGCGGCTGCGACGCGCCCCAGACGTTGACGGAGCCCGCCGCGACGATGTGGGCGGCCGCTCCATCATAGGGCGTCATCGGCGGTCTCAGGAAGGGCGGCACCGATCGCGCCGACTTGTCTTCGCCGTTTAGGCTGTTCGCGGTCAGCGTAAGCCGCTCGAAAGGCTGCGGAGCGCGGTGAAACTGTGCGTCCGCAAACCAGGGACTGCGGACGTCCCGCGCCCGGCCGCGGCCCCTGCGTCCACTCAGGCTGCGCGGTTCTCGACCACCACTGTGTCGAGGATGCCGGCGGGCTCGTAGAGCCATTTGGCGAGCGCGCCGGCGAGCATAGCGCCCAGGATCGGCGCCGCCCAGAACAGCCAGAGCTGACCAAGATATTCGCCGCCGGCGAAGACGGCCGTGCCGGTGCTGCGGGCCGGGTTGACCGAGGTGTTCGTGACCGGGATCGAGATCAGGTGGATGAGCACGAGCGCGAAGCCGATCGGGATACCCGCGAAGCCGCTCGCCGCGCCCTTCGACGTCGTGCCGATGATGATGAACAGGAAGAAGAACGTCAGCAGCACCTCGATCAGGAAGCAGGCGACAAGCCCGTATTGCCCCGGGCTCAGCTCGCCGTAGCCGTTCGACGCAAAGCCGCCCGGCGTCCAGCCCGCCTTCCCCGAGGCGATCAGGTAGAGGATGCCCGCG
>JAFAPJ010000439.1 GCA_019247255.1 Methylobacteriaceae bacterium
CCCGGGAACGAGCGGTAGTGCCGACTCCAGGACAGGTAATCCATCGTGAGTTTTGGCGCGTCCGCCATCTGCACCAGGAAGATCTTGTCCTTCGGGATGGAGCGGATGGCGCTCAGCTCCGTGCCGCGCGCGAGCGCGTGAAACGAGTCGAGCACGAGGCCGACGGCCGGATGATCCGCCCGGCGCACGACCTCCCAGGCGTCCCGGTAGTCGTTGACGTGCCGGCCCCAGGCGAGCGCCTCGTAGGCGACCCGCTTCCCGCGCGCGGCCGCCCGCTCGCCGAGCTCGCGCAAATCGGCCGCCGCGCGGTCGATCCTGCCGAGGCTGTCCGGCGCGACGTTGGAGCAGATCATCAGGAGGTCGCAGCCGAGCTCGCCCATGGTGTCGAGCTTGCGCTCGGCACGCGCGAAGGCCTTCGCGCGCCGCGGCTCGGGCATGCCCTCGAAGTCGCGGAAGGGCTGGTAGACGCCGATCCGGAGGCCGCGATCCTCGGCCATGCGCCGCACCTCGGCAGGCTTGCCCGGGAAGGACAGGAGATCGTTCTCGAAGATCTCGACGGTCTTGAAGCCGGCCCTCGCGATCGCGGGCAGCTTCTCATCGAGCGTGCCGCTGAGGCACACGGTAGCGATCGCGAGATCCATCCGGCTCTACCGTGCGGGCGGGCGCGATCGGGCGGGCCGGCGCGGGCTCATGCCCGACGCTCGTCGAGGAGCATCCCGATCGCGTCGATCGCGACGCCGTAGCCTCCCGCGCCGAGCCCCGCGATCACGGCCGTCACCGCGCGCGAGACGAGGGACCGATGGTAGATCTCCTCCCGGGCGTGGATGTTCGTGATGTGCAGCTCGATCTTCGGCCCGTCATACATCTTGAGCGCGTCGAGGAGCGCGATCGACGTGAAGGAGAACCCGGCCGGATTGACGATGAGCCCGGCCGCGGCGGTCCGGGCCTCGTGGACGGCCTCGACCAGGACGCCCTCGTGGTTGGTCTGGCGGAAGTCGAGCGCGAGGCCGCGCGCGGCCGCGCGCGCCCGGCAGGCCGCCTCGATCTCGGGGAGCGTCGTGCGCCCGTAGACCTGCGGCTCCCGCTCCCCCAGCAGGTTGAGGTTCGGGCCGTTCAGGATGAACAGGGTCGGGTCCGCCATGGATGCCTCGCGGGCCGCGCGCGCCTCGGGCGCGGCCGGTCAGTGATGGGCCAGGATCTCGCCCAGGAACGCCCGGGCGCGTGGGTGCCGGGGCGTCCGGAAGAAGGCGTCGGGCGTCGCCTCCTCCAGGATCTCGCCCTCCGCCATGAAGATCACGCGGTCCGCGACCTGACGGGCAAAGCCCATCTCGTGCGTGACGCACACCATCGTCATGCCGTCGCGCGCGAGGCCGATCATGGTGTCCAGCACTTCCTTGACCATCTCGGGGTCCAGCGCGGAGGTCGGCTCGTCGAAGAGCATCACCTTCGGCTCCATGCAGAGCGCGCGCGCGATCGCGACGCGCTGCTGCTGACCGCCCGAGAGCTGGGCCGGATACTTCCCGGCCTGCTCGCCGATGCGGACGCGATCGAGATACGTGCGGGCCGTCGCCTCGGCCTCGGCCCGGCTCGCCTTGCGGACCCGCATCGGCGCCAGGATACAGTTCTCGAGCACCGTCTTGTGCGGGAAGAGGTTGAAGCTCTGGAACACCATCCCGACCTCGCGCCGGACGGCGTCGACCGCCTGGGCGCTGTCGTCGAGCGCGATCCCGTCCACCACGATGCGGCCTTGCTGCACCGTCTCGAGGCGGTTGATGCAGCGGATGAGCGTCGACTTGCCCGAGCCCGAAGGGCCGCAGAGCACGATCTTCTCGCCGCGCCTGACCTGAAGATCGACGCTCTTCAGGGCATGGAAGCTGCCGTACCACTTGTCGACGCCCGTCATGGAGATGAGGGCGTCGCCCGGGTCGGGCGGGCTGAGGCTCGCGCTCACGACGGCTCGGTCGGTCAGCTGGCCGTGAAGGGCACGCCCTCGATGCGCTCGGGCATCGGCGGCTGGTCGGCCTTCATCCACTTGTCGGTGATCTTCTTCAGCTCGCCGTTCACCTTGATCTCGTCGATGAAGCCGTTGATGAAC
This sequence comes from Methylobacteriaceae bacterium, assembly GCA_019247255.1. Classification (GTDB taxonomy): domain Bacteria; phylum Pseudomonadota; class Alphaproteobacteria; order Rhizobiales; family Beijerinckiaceae; genus Enterovirga. Next base: position 2,096 of record JAFAPJ010000439.1, read on the forward strand.
GCGTTCATCTCCCTCTCGCCGAGCCGGGTGCAGGCGCCGTTGTAGATGTTGGAGAAGACGAGCTTCTGCTCGTAGATTCCGGGCTTCGCCTCCTCCAGCCGGCGGATGTAGAAGATGTTGCCGCCGACCGCCTGCGCCTGGCCGGAGACAACCGCCTGGATGGAGGCCGCGTCGCCGTCGAGCCGCAGGATGTTCGTGCCGGCGGGCGCGTTCTTGGTCACCTCCGTGTCCTGCGCGGCCGCGCGCGCCACCGCGATCGTCACCTTGCCCATGTCGGCGTTCGACTTGATCTCGAGCGTCTTCGGCGCCAGCAGTACGATCTGGTTGGCGACGTAGGGCTTCGAGAACTGCACGGCCTTGGCGCGGTCCGGGAACATCGCCATCGTGGCGAAGAGCACGTCGACGCGGCCCGAGGCCAAAGCCGGTATGCGGTTCGCCACCTCGAGCGGCATGAACTGCACGGGCACGCCGAGCTTCTTGCCGAAGAGCTCGCCGATATCGGCGTCGATGCCCTCCTGCTTGCCGGCGCTGTTGACGTAGCCCCAGGGCGGGTTGTCGCCCTGGATCCCGATGAGGACGCGCCCGCGCTTCTTGATCTCGTCCGGCGTGACCGCGAAGGCGCGCGTCACGAGCGCGGGTGTCGCGAGCGCGGCGCCGCCCAGCGCGAGCAGGCTCCGGCGGCTCAAGGTCGTGGCGTCGGTCATCGGCGTTTCTCCCTGTCGGTTGTCGTCATGCCGCTTCTTCGTCATCGCGTCGGCGCGGCGAGCCGACGTTCGAGCCAGGAGCCGACGAGCGACAGGGGAAAGCAGAGCGCGAAATACATCGCGCCCACGATCCCGAAGACGACGAGCGGCTTGAAGATCTGGTTGGAGACGATCGCGCCCGCCCGCGCCAGCTCGGTGAAGCCGACGATGGAGGCGAGCGACGTGCCCTTGATGAGCTGGACGAGGTAGCCGACGGTCGCGGGCAGCGAGATCCGGAAGGCCTGCGGCAGCACGATATCCACCATGCGAGACGCGTAGCCGAGGCTGAGCGCGCGGGCGGCCTCGACCTGCCCCCGCGGGACGGCCTCGATCGAGCCGCGCCAGATGTCGCCGAGGAATGCGCTCGCGTTCAGCGTGAAGCCGATCGCGACGGCCTGCCAAGGATCGAGCTGCAGCCCCACGAGCGCGAGGCCGTAATAGGTCACGAAGAGCTGCATCAGGAGCGGCGTCCCCTGGAACAGCGCGATGTAGGCGGCGGTGCCGCGCGCGAGCGCCGTCCGCTCCGACGTGCGGGCGAGCGCGACCAGGAGGCCGGCGATCCCGCCGCCCAGGAAGCCGATCGCGGACAGCGCGAGCGTCCACTTCAGACCCTGGAGGAGGAACAAGAGCTCGGGGATGCCCATGCGGCGCCTACTTCACCGGATAACTGAAGTAGCGCCACGCCATGAGCGCGAAGAGGCGCATGACGAGCCACGAGATCAGGAGGTAGAGGAGCGTGATCGTGCCGTAGACCTCGAAGCTGCGGAAGGACTCGTTCTCGATGAGCTTGGCGACCGAGGTCAGCTCGTAGGCGGCGATCGCTGACGCGATGCTCGTCGTCAGCGTCAGCATGACGAACTGGCCGGTGAGCGAGGGGAACACCGCGCGCAGCGCCGGACGGAGCACGACGAAGCGGAAGACGTCCCGCTTGTGCAATCCGAGGGCGAGCCCGGCCTCGACCTGGCCCTTGGGAACCGCGCCGACGCCGCCCCGGATGATCTCGATCGCGTAGGCGCCCCCGTTGAGCCCGAGCGCGATGATCGCGGTCGGCGTCGGCGGCAGCCGCAGCCCGGCGAGCGGCAGGGCGAAGAACACGAAGTAGATCTGGACGAGGAACGGAGTGTTCCGGATCACCTCGACGAAAGCGATGACGAGCCAGCGCAGGGCCGGAACCGGCGAGCTGCGCAGAGCGACGCCCCCGATCCCGATCGCGAGCGCGATGACCATGCCGGCCGCGGCGAGGAACAGCGTTCCCGCGCAGCCGCGCAGCAGGTCCGGGAAGCCCGCGAGGACGGGCCCGAAATCAAGCGAATAGCTCAACGGCGCTCCCTGCGGACCCGCGAGAGGTCCGCGCCGGTTCGGCCGGTTGACCGGCTTCAGCTTTGCCCGATGGTTATGTGATCATCCGATGATCCGCAAGCTGTTCGAGATTGTGTTCGGCATCCGAGAGTGTATGGCTTAGCCATGGCTGAGCATCTGGACGCGATCGGCGGGTCGGGCGGAGGCGAGACCGTCGGCTCCGCGATCTATGGCCGCCTCCGGTCGGACATCCTGTTCGGCCATCTCGCGCCCGGTCAGCGGCTGCGGCTCGACGAGGCGAGCCGCCGCTACGGCGCGAGCGTCGGGACCATGCGGGAATCGCTGAGCCGGCTCGCCTCCGAAGGTCTCGTCGTGGCGGAGGGCCAGCGCGGCTTCGAGGTCGCGCCGGCGTCGCCCGCCGAGTTCCGTGAGGTGGCCGAGCTGCGCCTGCTGCTCGAGGGGCATGCGCTCGGCTTGTCCTTCGCGACAGGGGACCTCGAATGGGAGGGACGGGTCGTCGCCGCGCACCACAAGCTCGCGGTCCTGGAGAGCCGGATGCTCTCGGGGCAGGATGACGACCTCGCGTCTCTCCGCCAGTATGACCGCGCCTTCCACCGCGCGCTCATCTCGGCCTGCGGGTCGCGCGTGCTCGCGGAGACCTACGCGTCGGTCCACGACCGGTATTTCCGCTATCTCACCCTCGCGGTGACCTTCCGGGGCGAGGTCTCGGTGCGCGAGCATGCCGAGCTGCTCGATTGCGCGCTGACCCGGGACGCGCCGCGCGCCGCGGACATCCTCAAGCGGCATATCGGCAGCTGCCTCGATTACGCGACCGTCGACGGCGCCTCGGACTGGGCGCCCGGTCAGCCGCTCACGACGGCGCCCCGCCCGCCCGGCAAGGCGCGGCCGCGCCGGCGCGCCGCCGCGTCCTCGTCCTGAGCG
>JAFAPJ010000598.1 GCA_019247255.1 Methylobacteriaceae bacterium
CGCGAGGCGATGTACGCCGTCTACGCGTTCTGCCGGGCGGTCGACGACATCGCGGATTCGGATGGACCCCGGCCGGACAGGCTCGCCGCCCTGAACGTCTGGCGCGGCGAGATCGACGGGGCCTATTCCGGCCGGGTCGGAGCCGGGATGACCGATCTCGCGCCCGCGATCCCGCGCTACGGCCTGCCCCGCGAGGCCTTTCACGACATCGTGGACGGCATGGAGATGGATGTCCGCGCGAACATCCAGGCGCCCCCCTGGGCGACGCTCGACCTCTATTGCGACCGGGTCGCGAGCGCCGTCGGCCGGCTCTCGGCGCGCATCTTCGGGCTCCGCGACCAGGATGCCGACGACCTCGCGCACCATCTCGGCCGCGCGCTCCAGCTGACGAACATCCTGCGCGACCTCGACGAGGACGCCGCGATCGAGCGCCTCTACCTGCCTGGCGAGGCGCTGGAGGCGGCCGGCGTGACCGACCTCTCGCCGAAGGCGGTGCTCGCGCATCCCGGGCTGGACGCCGCCTGCCGCGAGGTTCTCGCGAGGGCGCGGTCCTTCTTCGGCGAGGCCGACCGGATCATGCGGGCGCAGCCCCGCTCCCTCGTGAAGGCGCCCCGGCTGATGGAGGCCGTGTACCGGGCGCAGCTCGACGCCATCGACCGCCGGGGCTTCGCCGCGCCGCGCATTCGCGTGCGCACCCGCAAGCTCACGGTGCTCGGAGCCGTGTTGCGGCACGCAATCGCGTGAGCCAGGGGACCGTTCACGTCGTCGGCGCGGGGCTCGCCGGGCTCAGCGCCGCGGTCCGGCTCGTTCAGGGCGGACGGCGGGTCGTCGTCTACGACGCCGCCAAGCAGGCGGGCGGGCGATGCCGCTCCTACCACGACGCCACGCTCGGGCTGACGATCGACAACGGCAACCACCTGCTCCTCTCCGGCAACCGCGGGGCGCTCGACTTCGCCGAGCTCGTCGGCGGCCGAGGGGCCCTCACCGAGGCCGCCGAGGCGCGCTTCGACTTCGCGGACCTGCGCAGCGGCGAACGCTGGACCTTGCGGCCGAATGCCGGGCGACTTCCCTGGTGGATCTTCGTCCCGGCGCGCCGGGTGCCGGGCAGCCGGGCCCGCGACTATCTCGGACCGGTCGGCATTCTCCGGGCCCGGCCCGACGCGACGATCGCGCAGGCGATGGCCTGCGCGGGCCCCCTCTACCGGCGGCTCTGGGAGCCGGTTCTGCTGGCCGCGTTGAACACGGAAGTGCCGGGCGCGTCGGCGGCGCTCGCAGCCGCGATCCTGCGCGAGACGCTGGGCGCCGGCGGCGAGGCCTGCCGGCCCGTCATCGCGACGGGCGGCCTCTCGGCCGCCTTCGTCGAGCCCGCCCTCGCCTTCCTCAAGGGGCGCGGGGCGAGCGTGCGGCTCGGCACGCGCGTGCGGTCGATCGAGAGGGACGGCGATCGCGCGACGGGGCTCGTTCTCGCGGACGGTCCGGTCGAGATCGGTCCGGACGACGCCGTCATCGTCGCCGTGCCGGCGCCGGTCGCGGCCGAGCTCCTGCCCGGGACCTCCGTGCCGGATGAGCATCGGGGCATCGTCAACGCGCATTTCCGGGTCCTGCCGCCGGCCGGCTTCCCTCCCCTGCTCGGAATCATCGGGGGAACGGCCGAGTGGCTCTTCGCGTATCCCGACCGGCTTTCGGTGACGATCAGCGCGGGCGACCGCCTGTTCGAGACCGGGCGCGAGGAGATCGCGGGGCGGGTCTGGGCGGAGGTCGCGACGCTGACGGGCCTGCCCGCGGATCCGATGCCGGCCTGGCAGATCGTGAAGGAGAAGCGCGCCACCTTCGCGGCGACGCCCGCCAACGCGGCGAAGCGTCCGCGGCCTCGGACCCGGTGGGCTAACGTAGCGCTCGCCGGAGATTGGACCGATACCGGATTGCCCGCGACCATCGAAGGCGCCATCCGATCCGGCTCGGTCGCAGCAACCGTGTTGCAGAGCAGCAATGGCGGCGGGCCTCCTTTTGTGACAAAGGCTTGAGCGTGACGTCCGCCGCAGCGATCCGGCATCCGCCTGATGCCGACACAGACCTGGCTCGCCTCGAGATGCGCATCGGCGCGGCGCGAGACGCTTTGCTGGCGCGCCAGAGCGCCGACGGCCATTGGTGCTTCGAGCTCGAGGCGGACGCCACGATCCCGGCGGAATACATCCTGCTGCGCCACTACCTGGCCGAGCAGGTGGATGCCGAGCTCGAAGGCAAGATCGCCCGCTACCTGCGCCGGATCCAGGGCGAGCACGGCGGCTGGTCGCTCTTCTTCGAGGGCGCCCTCGATCTCAGCGCGAGCGTGAAGGCCTATTTCGCCCTCAAGATGGTCGGCGACTCGCCGGACGCGCCGCACATGGTGCGGGCCCGACGCGCGATCCTCGATCGGGGCGGCGCGACCGAGGTGAACGTCTTCACCCGCATCCAGCTCGCGCTCTATGGCGAGCTGCCGTGGAACGCGATCCCGACCATGCCGGTCGAGATGATGCTCCAGCCGCGCTGGTCGCCGACGCATATCGACCGGATGTCCTACTGGGCCAGGGTCGTGCTCGTGCCGCTCCTCGTCCTGCAGGTGATCAAGCCGCGGGCCCGCAATCCGCGCGGCATCGGCATCGCGGAGCTGATGCTGCCGCCCGACGCGCCTCGGCCGCCGAAGCCGCCGAGCCATGCCAATCCGGGCTGGGCGGCCTTCTTCCGCGGCCTCGACCGCATCCTCAAGGTCGTCCAGCCTTATTGGCCGAGCCGGCTGCGCCGCCGCGCGATCGATAAGGCGATCGCTTTCACGACCGAGCGGCTCAACGGCGAGGACGGGCTCGGGGCGATCTACCCGGCGATGGCGAACAGCGTCATGATGTTCGACGCCCTCGCCTATCCGGCCGATCACCCGGACCGCGCGATCGCCCGGCACGCGATCGAGAAGCTGCTGATCGTCAAGGAGGACGAGGCGTATCTGCAGCCCTGCGTGTCGCCGATCTGGGACACGGCGCTGAGCGCGCACGCGCTGGCCGAGGTCGGGGACGATCGCTCGCGCGAGGCGGCAGTCGCGGCGGTCGAGTGGCTGCGCCCGCGGCAGATCCTGGACACGCGCGGCGATTGGGCCTCGGAGCGGCCGAACGTGCGGCCGGGCGGCTGGGCCTTCCAGTACGGCAACGCGCATTATCCGGACACGGACGACACGGCCGTCGTGCTGATGGCGATGGACCGGCTCAGGCCCGCGCTGGCGACCGCCGGCGACGGCCCGTCCGTCGACGTCGCGATCGAGCGGGGCCGAGAATGGGTCGCCGGCATGCAGAGCCGAAACGGCGGCTGGGGCGCCTTCGACGCCGACAACACGCATTTTTACCTGAACAACATCCCCTTCGCGGATCACGGGGCGCTGCTCGACCCGCCGACCGTCGACGTATCGGCGCGTTGCGTGGGCGCGCTCACCCAGCTCG
>JAFAPJ010000617.1 GCA_019247255.1 Methylobacteriaceae bacterium
CTCCTTCTTGAAGGTCCGCATCAGGATCGGGGCGGCGGGGTCCGTGTCGCGCGCCGCCATGAGCGCGAGGGTTTCGCCCGGGATCGGCTGCTCGTGCTTGGCGAAGGCCAGGGCGTTCTCGGGAAGGAGCGCCGCGAACGCGCCGAGGAGCGAGACCGCACCCAACAGCCAGCCGACGAACCCGCGCTTCATCCCAGGCCTGCCCCGCCCCGTTCGCGGCCGCTGTCGCATCCGATTGGGGCGGCAATAGGGGATCCTTGACCCGATCGGCAATCGGCGGCCCTTCTGCCCGTGCCTCACAGCACCACGATGCCGGCGTGCTTCGCCTTGTTCTCCGGCTCGACATGGATCGTGACGAGCGCGTCCTCCACCTCGTCCTTCAGCCCCCGCTCGATCCGGTCACAGATGTCGTGCGCGTCCGACACCGTGAGGTGGCCGGGCACCACGAGATGGAAGTCGATGAAGGTCATGCGCCCGGCATGGCGCGTGCGCAGGTCGTGCGCCTCGATCGCGCCGTCGGCGTGTCCCGAGATGATCTCGCGGATGCGGGCGAGCGTTTCGGGCGGGGTCGAGCGATCCATGAGGCCGCCGACCGACTCGCGCATCACCGCCCAGCCGGACCAGAGGATGTTCAGCGCGACGAGGGCGGCGATGACGGGATCGGCCTGGAGCACCCCGGTTAGGGCCACGAGCCCCACCCCGGCGAGCACGCCGGCCGACGTGACGACGTCGGTGAAGAGGTGGCGGCCGTCGGCGACGAGCGCGTGCGAGCGCAGGCGCCGGCCCTCGCGGATCAGCACCGTCGACCAGACCGCGTTGAGGATTCCCGCCCCGGCGTTCAGCGCGAGCCCGGCGAAGGGCGCGTCGAGCGGCTTCGGGGCGAGGAAGCCCGACACGGCCTCTTGAAGGATCAGGAGCGCCGCGACGACGATGAGGACGCCTTCGAGCACCGCCGAAAAGTACTCGGCCTTGGAATGGCCGTAGGGGTGATCGGCGTCGGCCGGCTGCCGGCTGACCCTGAGGGCGTAGAGCGCGACCGCGGCCGTCACGACGTTGATGACGCTTTCCAGCGCGTCCGAATAGAGCGCGACGCTGCCGGTCACGAGATAGGCGGCGTATTTCAGCCCGAGAACGACGAGGCCGATGCCGATCGTCGCCGCGGCGAGCTTTTCGCGTCGGTCCATCATGCGCCAGGTCCCGGCGCCCTCTCTCACGCCGGTCGGGTCACGTCCACCCGGGGGGCGCGCGGCTCCGGACGGAGCCGGACGGAGCCCGGACCTCCCGCACGGGGCCGCGTTGTCGCCCGGGAGGCCACCGATGCGGATCCATCACCTGAATTGCGGCTGCATGTGCCCGGTCGGCGGCGCGCTGTTCGACGGCTTCAGCCGCGGGCCGACCGCCCGGCTCATCTGCCATTGCCTGCTCGTCGAGACCGAGCGCGGGCTCGTCCTTGTCGACACGGGGTTCGGGACCCGCGACATGCGCCAGCCGACTCCGCGGCTGAGCCCGCTCTTCGTCCGGATGAACCGGATCCAGTTCGACGAGCGGCTGACCGCCATCGAGCAGGTGCGCGCGCTCGGCTTCTCGCCGCGGGACGTTCGCCACATCGTCCTGACCCATCTCGACTTCGACCATGCGGGCGGGGTCGAGGACTTCCCGGGCGCGACCGTGCACGTGATGTCGGAGGAGCTCGAGGCGGCTCAGGCCCGGCGCGGCTTCATCGCCGAGAACCGCTACCGGCCTCAGCAATGGGACGACGTGCACGATTGGCGGCTCTACGGCCCCCGGGGCGAGCGCTGGTTCGGCTTCGAGGCGGTGCGCGATCTCGACGGGCTTCCGCCCGAGATCCTGCTCGTGCCGCTGCCGGGCCACAGCCGCGGCCATGCCGGGGTGGCGATCGACACGGGAGCCGACGGCTGGCTCCTCGATGCCGGCGACGTCTACTTCTTCCGCCACGAGATGGATCGCGAGACCCGCGAGGCCCCGCTCGCGGCGCGAGCCTACCAGCGCCTGATGGCCGTGGACCACGACCTCCACCTGCGCAACCAGGCCCGCGTCCGGGAGCTCGCGCACAGCAAGCGGCGCGAGCTCCGGGTCTTCTGCAGCCACGACGCGGTCGAGTTCGCGGCGCTCGCGGCTTGACGAGATGCGTCGGGCCGGCAGCCCGACCGCCCTGTCTTATTGCGGGGGTCGCGAGAACACGACGGGATCGGTCTTGGCCGAGAGCCGCGCCGCTTCGCGGGTTGCGCCAAGGTACGCGCCGCTCGGGGCCTGCAGGAGCACGGCAACGCGCTCGCCCGCGGGCGCCGGCACGCGCAGCTTCAGCTCGCCGCCCGTCCATTCCCCCGCCGCCGCGAGCGACCGCACGACGTTCGCCTGGAGGATCGAGCGGCCGGCATTCTCGCCGCGCCGGACCTGGGTTTCCTGCACGGGATCGTAGCCGACCACCAGGATCGTGCCGCGGCCCTGGCCGGCCCCGACCGTGATCTTCAGCTCGTCGCTCGCGCGGGCGAGCTCGATCGGGACGCTCCGGGACGCCGCATCCTTGGCGGAGGCGAGCGCGCTTCGGAGCGCGTCGCGGTCCGAGCCGAGGACGTCGTCGTGGCCGTCCACGACGGCCTGCGGCGTGTAGATGGACGAGGAGCCCATCAGGCGCTGGTAGGCGCGCTGCCGATCCGTCGCGCTCCGGCTCGAATAGGGGTCCTTCCAGCCCAGGCGATCCCAGTAATCGACGTGGAAGCCGAGCGCGAGGACGTCGGCGCGGGTCTGCGAGAGCTCGAGCAGAGCCGCCTCCGCGGGCGGGCAAGACGAGCAGCCCTGGGACGTGAACAGCTCCACGATGACCGGCCGTTCCGCCGCCATCGCCGACGCGCCGGGCGCGACGACGGACGCCACCATCAGGAACGCCGCCGAGACCCACTTCGCCATGCCTATGCCTCCTTCGCCGACCCGCCGCTCAGGCAGGCTCCTTCCTCTTCGGCTGGGGGGCGGCCCTCGTTACGCCATTCCGGCCTTCTTTACGGGCAGGGCGTCCGTCAGGTGCGGCCGCTCACACCCGGTCGCGTCCGCGTGTAATATCGGTGCGACCCCGGACGTAGGCAGGTGAAGGATGGCCCGACTGGACGAGGACGCCCTCGCGGACAACATGCGCCGCGCCTTGGCCGGCTCGGCCCCGCATTACGACCGTGCCTTGCGCACGCTCGCCCAGGAGCTGCGCCGGGGGCTGGCGGCCGCCGGCGCACGCAGCGGTCTCGATGCCGCCGCGATCGAGGACATCGTGCAGGACACCCTTCTCGCGATCCATCTGAAGCGGCAGACCTGGGACCCGACCCGCCCGCTTCTGCCCTGGGCCCGCGCCATCGCCGACCACAAGCGCCTCGATGCGCTGCGACGCCGGCGTCGCCGGGGCGTGGAGGTCGAGGTCGACACGGTCGCCGACGTGCTGCCGCAGGACGTCGTTCCGATGGAGGATCGGTTGGTGCCGATCGAGCGCGGGCTCGCGCTGCTGTCCCCGCGCCAGCGTCAGGTCGTCGAGGCCCTCGCGGTCGACGGGACGAGCGTGCGCGAGACCGCGGCCCAGCTCCGGATGACGGAGAACGGGGTGCGCGTGACCCTGCACCGCGCGCTGGCGGCCCTCGAGACGAAGTTCGCGCAATGGGCGAGGGCATGAGGGATGCGCGCCCCGCCGGCGGACGCGGGACGGACGACCTGATCGGGGCGCTGGTCGAGGACCTGCCCCGTCAGGCGCTCGCGCCCGTGACGGCCCTGCGCCTCGCGGCGGCTTACGCGGCGGGCTCGGTTGCGCTCCTCGTGGCGCTCGCGCTCCTCTTCAATCCGAGCCCGCATCTCGTGCATCCCGACGGGGCCTGGCTCGCCACGAGCACCGTCACGGCGCTCGCGGGCGCCGCGGCCGTGCTCTCGGCGAGCGCGCTTGCGCTGCGCCTGGCGGACCCGACCGCGGAGCGGCCCGGCTACGGGCCGCTGCTCATCGGCCCGGCCATCCTGGCGCTGGGGCTCGGCCTCGAGCTCGCGCTCGTGCCGTCGGGCGATTGGGTCGGCCGCCTCTGGGGTCAGGCGCCGCTCGACTGCATGGCGAGCGTCGCGGGCCTGTCCTTGCCGCTTCTCGCGGCCGCCCTCCTGGTGCTCCGCAACGGGGCGACGCGGCGGCCGAGCCTCGACGGAGGGCTCGCGGGGCTCGCGGCGGGCTCTCTCGCAGCCTGCCTCTACCTCCTCCACTGCCCGGAATCGTCCCTGCTGT
>JAFAPJ010000021.1 GCA_019247255.1 Methylobacteriaceae bacterium
GCGCTTGCCGAGCTCGATGAAGCGGCCGAACGGCTTCAGGGTCGAGAGCCCGCGCTCCATGGCCTCGCCCGCGAGGCTGTTCAGCACCACGTCGACGCCCGCCGGGCAGATCGCCCGGATATCGTCTGCGAAGCTGGACGAGCGCGAGTTCAGGACGTGCTCGACGCCGAGCGCGTGCAGGAGCTCGCGCTTCTCGCGCGCCCCGGCGGTGGCGACGATCCGGGCCCCGCGCTCCTGCGCGATCTGGACAGCCGCGAGGCCGACGCCCCCGGCCGCGCCATGGATCAGCACCGTCTCGCCGGCTTTCAGGCCCGCGAGGGTCACGAGCCCGTAATAGGCGGTCAGGAACGCGACCGGGATCGTGGCGGCCGCCTCCGTGCCGATCTCGTCCGGGACGCGCGCGCAGACGCTCTCGGGCACGACGACCGCGGTGGCGAAGGCCGACGGCGCGAACGCGATCACCCGGTCGCCCGTCCTCACCCGCGACACCCCGGGGCCGATTGCCGCGACCGTGCCGGCGCATTCGAGACCGAGAGTGGGGCCGGCGAAGCCGTCCTCCAGGATGTCCTCGGGCAGGAGCGACATCGCCCACATGACGTCGCGGAAGTTGAGGCCGGTCGCCTCGACCGCAATGCGAACCTCGCCGGGGCCGGGCGGCGGCACGGGCGTCGGCGCCCAGGCCAGGCCGGCGAGGCCGCCCACGGTTCCGCGTTCAAGGCGGGCGGCCAGGTCCGCGGCCGCCGGCTTCGCCGAGCGGTGGTCGTGCAGCGATTCGATGCGCAAGACCCGGCAGCCCTCGCGGTCGACCAGGAAATCCGTCTCGGCCTGCTCGGCCGCTGCCAGGAGGGCGCCGGCCGCTTCCGCGCAGGCCTCGTCCGTCACGCCGGCCGCGACCGTCATGCGGCGGATCGGCAGGCCGGACATCTCGTTCGCGAGGGTGCGCGAGAAGGACGAGAGGCCGACGGCGACGGGGTCGGCGAGCGCGTCCCCGGCCGTCTCGGCGAGGCAGACGAGCCAGAGCTCGGCCTTGTCCTCGAGCGCCGTCTCGGCGCGGTCGCGCAGGGCGAGCGAGAGGTCGCGCAGGGCCGCGACGTCATCCTGGTCCGCAGCTCGCTCGGCGATCACCACGACCGCGTCCGGCCGCAGGCCGTGCGGCGCCTCGTCGACGCCGACGACGTCCGCGAGATGCCCGCCGGCCACGAGGGTCGCGGAGATCCGCTGCGCCAGCGCCGCGCCGCGCGGGCCCGCATGGACGAGGCGCACCGCGCGTTCCACCGAAGGCTCGGTCGCCGCGAAGCCCGCTTCGGCGGTGATCAGGAAGGCGGTCTCGCAGGCGGTGCGGAGCGGACGCAAGGCGGCCTCCGCGAAACCGGCGGCCGCGAGGTCCTGCTGCCAGCCATCCTCCGCTCGGAGAGGGCCCAGCGGGAATTCGGGCGAGGCCGCCTCGAACCAACCTTCGGACAGGCCGAGCGCGACGTCCCGCATCAGGGACGGTTGCGGCTCGACCGCGAGCAGCAGGCCGCCCGGCGCGAGCGAGCGACGGAGGTCCGCGAGGGTGCCGGCCCGTCCGACGCGGGACAGCCGTTCGGCGGCGACGACGAGGTCGAAGCCGGCCGTGCCGAGCTTGTCGCTCGATCCCACCATTTCGAGATCGTGCCCGGATCCGAGCGCGAGCTTGGCACGCTCGAGCCGGCGCGGATCGGGCTCGAACAGGGTGAGGCGGGCGCCGTGCTCCACCGCGAGCTCGCGCAGGGCGAAGGACAGCGGCCCGAACCCGACCTGAAGGATCCGCAGGCCGCCCTTGCGGGCGAGAACCCCGGCCTCGCGCAGGATGGCGGCGGCGGTCTCGCCGGCGGCTCGGACGCTCGCGCCCGCGAGCTCGAGCCCCTCGAGCGCCGAGCCGGAAGGCGCGACGTCAGCCTCGTTCAGACCCGCAGCCGCGCGGGCCGGCAGGGACGTGAGCCCGCCAGCGATGAGAAGCTCGGCCGAGCGGTTCGGATGGTCAGCCGCGAGGGTGCGCAGGATTGCCTCGGCCGAGGGCAGGGAGGTCTCGGCCGCGATCTCCCAGCCGCGGTCCGACACCTGCGCGAGCCCGTCGGCTTCGAGCGCATGCAGCATGTTGGCCAGCCAGGACGCCGTCGCGGGCGGCAGGGCGGCAAGCGCCTCGGCGGCGATCGCGCCGTCGCGCGCGGTCGCTCGGGCGAGCTCGTAGGCGAAGGCCATCGCCCAGCCTTCGAGGAGCAGCTGCTCGCTCGTCGCGGGCTCGTCCGCGTCGCCGGCCGCCGCGATGCGCTCGGCCGCCGCCACGAGGTCCGCGGCCCGGATCCCGGCGCCCGGACGTGCGAGCGCGCCGGCATCGGCCGGAACCCATTCCATCACGAGAGCGCGGTCGGCGAGCAGGTTCGCGCGGCGCACGCGCGCGGCCTGGAAGCGCGCCTCGGCGAGGGTCGCGACGGGCTCGCCCTCGCTGTCGAAGAGCGTGAAATCCGCGATGATGGCGCGCTCGTTGACACGTCTGAGCTCGATCAGCGCGCGCTCGGCCGTCGCGCCGGGGCGGAGCACCCGGACATGGCCGAACCGGACCGGAATGTAGGCCGTGCCGCGCCGCTCGGCCCCGACCTCGTCGAACAGCGAGAACAGCCCGTGGAAGCAGGCGTCGAGCCGCGCGGGGTCGATGCGGTAGGCGCCGCGCGGGACGGAGGGCGCGAGATCGACGACGAGCGCGTCCGCTCCGGCCTTTGCCACGCCCGAGAGGAGCCGGAAGGCGGGTCCGTAGACGAGGCCGACGCGCTCGGCCGCGGCATAGACCGCACCCGTATCGGCGAGCCGGGTCGTCTCGTCCGGGAGCCGGGTCGGCACCGGGTCCTCGCCGCCGGCCGTGATCTTGGCCACGGCGTGCAGCGTCCAATCGGCTTTCGAAAGGCGGGGCCGGCTTAGGATCTCGACCGTGTTCGTCACGGGCGAGAGCCGCGCCATCACCTCGCGGCTGCGGTCGCGCTCGAGGGGAAGAGGCTGGGCGATGTCGAGGTCGAGAAGCGCCGCGTTCTCTGTCCCGAACCAGTCGCGCGCGACCGTGAGCGCGATCTCAAGGAAAGCCGCACCCGGCAGGATTGCCTGATCGCCGACCTGGTGATCGGCGAGCTCCGGGACAGCCGCCGTGTCGAGCTGGCCGCGCCATTCGACGCCGCCGGCCACCTCGCGGGCGCCGATGAGGCGATGCCAGGCGGTCGCGAGGGTGAAGCCGACGGCTTCCGACGTCAGCACCATCGGGAAAGCGCGGTGCTGCCAGGGATAGGTCGGGATGGCGACGGGCCGGCTGGGCTCGGGGCCGAACAGCTTGTCGAGCTCGATCGCGGCTCCGCGCACGAAGGCGTTGACCACCGCAGGCCGGATCGGATCCGTCTCCTCGCCCTCCTCCCGCCGCTCTAGGACGCCGAGCGCCGCGAACGGCAGGGACGTCGGCTCGATCACTTCCGCGATGTTCGACAGGAGAACCGAGCGCGGCCCGATCTCGACGAAGATCCGGGCCCCGGCCTGCGCGGCGGCCTCGACGGCCGGCGCGAAGCTCACCGGCTCGCGCACGTTGCGCCACCAGTAATCCGCGTCGAGCGTCTCGCCCGCGATCTTCTCGCCCGTTACCGTCGAGAAGAGGTCGATGCGGGTTGTCTGGCCTTGCAGACCCTGGAGGTCGCGCAGCAGCGGCTCCCGCACGCACTCGACGAGCCCGCAATGGAACGGGTAGTCGAGGTCGAGCTGGCGGAATACGACGCGGCGCTTCCTGGCCTTCTGGCCGAGCGCCTTGATCTTGTCGGTCGGGCCCGCGACCGTGAAGGTGCGGCTCGAATTAATGGCCGCGATCTCGACCTCGCCGACCTCGGCGGCGAGCGCCTCGACCGAGTCCCGCGACCCGACCACGACCGCCATGCGACCGGTGTCGCGCGCGAGCTCCTGGTGGACGCTGCGCGCGTGGATTACCCGGACGGCGTCCTCGAGCGACAGCGCGCCGGAGACGGCCGCGGCCGCGATCTCCCCGACCGAGTGACCGATCGCGAAGGAGGGCGACAGGCCTTCAGCGACGAGCGCTCGCGCGGTCGCGATCTGGATGGAGAAGATGAGCGGCTGCGCGACATGGGTCAGCGGCAGGCGCTCGGGCAGGTCGGCCGCGAACAGCGCCTCCGTGACAGACCAGCCGAACAGCTTGTCGAACAGCCCGTCGACCTCGTCGAAGGCCTCCCGGAAATGCCGGTTCGTCTGATAGGCGCCCCGGCCCATCCCGGGCCATTGGCCGCCATTGCCCGAAAACACGAAGGCGACCGGCGCGTTCGCCTCGACCGCCGTGCCCCAGGTGACGCCGGATACCTCCTCCTCGCACTCGGCGACGCGCTCGAGCTTGCGCACGAGGTCGCGCGGCGACTTCCAGTCGAGAACGACGCGCTCGGGCAGGAGCTCGCGCCGGTGGACGGCGGCGGCCGCCGCCTCCTGGACGAGGCTCGACGACGCCGTGCCGAGCTGGTCGGCGTAGCGACGCGCGAGGTCGCGGACGGCCGAGCGGCTCGCGCCCGTGAGCGCGAAGCGGTCGGAGAGGCTCGAATAACGCTTCGTCTTCGTGGTCGTCGTGGCGGCGTCCGCGATCACGACATGCGCGTTCGTCCCGCCGAAGCCGAACGAGTTGATGCCGGCGAGGCGCGCGCCGTTGCGGCGCGGCAGCGGGACCGGCCGGGCCGCCACCTCGAGGTTCAGCTCGTCGAAGGGGATGTCGGGATTGGGCTCGGAAAAATTGATCGTCGCCGGAAGAAGGTCATGCTCGAGCGCGAGCATCGCCTTCATCATGCCGGCGAGGCCCGAGGCGGGCTCGAGATGGCCGATATTCGACTTGATCGAGCCGATCGGCAGCTTCTCGGCGCGGCCCTGGCCAAGCACCTGGCCGATCGTGTCGGCCTCGATGGGGTCGCCGACCCGCGTCCCGGTGCCGTGCGCCTCGATGAAGGCGAGCTGCGCGCGGTCGATCCCGGCCTCGGCGTAGAGCTCGCGCAGGAGCTTCGCCTGCGAGAACCGCGACGGGAGCGCGATGCCGTTCGTGCGACCGTCCGAGTTCACCCCGGAGGCGACCACCCGGGCGTAGACCCGCGCATCCTCGCGCGCCGCGCGCTCGGCCGTTGTCAGCACGAACACGACCGCGCCTTCCGCCCGCACGTAGCCGTCGGCCTTGGCGTCGAAGGTCTGGCAGAGGCCTGTCGGCGACAGCATCGTGGCCTGCGAGAAGGCCACGAATCCGAACGGGCTGATGAGGAGGTTGATGCCGCCCACGATCGCCGTGTCGATCGTGCCGCTGCGCAACGCGAGCATCGCCTGATGCAGCGCGACCAGCGAGGACGAGCAGGCGGTGTCGACCGTGAAGCTCGGTCCCTTGAAGTCGAAGGCGTGGCTGATCCGGTTCGAGACGATCGAGAGCGCGCCGCCGGTCGCCGTGTAGGCGTCGCCGCCTGCCATGTCGCTCGAGCGGATGGAGCTGAACTCGGGCGACGAGGCCCCGATGAACACCCCGATGTCGCTCCCCGCGACGGCCGAGCGCTTCATCCCCGCGTCCTCGAGCGCCTCCCAGGTCAGCTCGAGCAGCACCCGCTGATGCGGATCCATCTGATCCGCCTCGCGCGGCGATATGCCGAAGACCGCAGGGTCGAAGCCCCAGACGTCGTCCAGCACGCCAGCCGCCCAGGTGTAGCTCTTGCCCGGCTCCTTCGGCCTCGGATGGCCATGCTTCGGCTTGGACCAGCGGTCGTCCGGCACCTCGGTGGTCGAGCAGCGCCCTTCGACCAGGTTGGACCAGAGCTCCTCCGCGGAGGACGCCCCGGGCAGCCGGCACGCTCTCCCAACGATCACAATGTCCCGCCGCTGGTCAGACGTCCCCACCAACAAAGCTCCGCTCGCTCGCCGCCCGGCTCGGGGCATCCGGGCGTCTTAGACGCGTCATCGGACGGCAGCAACGGCACGAAAACCACGCTCGCGGTGGAAATGCATGGAGGGCTCCGGCCTTCCTTGCTGCGGCATGGCCCGTGCCTCTAAGCAGGCGTCGGATGGCCGAGACCCTCTCCTTCACGCCGAACCGGCCGGCGGACGACCGGGCGGCTCGCCCGGTGCGTCGACGCCACGTTCTCTACGTGCCGGGCTATGACCCGGAAGCCGAGAGCCGCTCGCGCATGATCTTCGTGCGCGAGCTTCTGCGCTACGCGAAGCGGTTCGGGCTCGTCGAGCGCAGCATCGGACCCGTCGAGCCGTGTCCCGAGATTCCGGCCCTGCGATGGAACGTCACGGCCGCCAAGGCCGGATGGCGCACCGAGACGGTCGTCGAGGTCCTGCGCTGGGACGATATCGTGATCCGCGACTTCGCCCGACCGCTTCCGCTGGCGGCAGCGCTCCTGTTCACGGCTTTCCTGCACAGCATCGCGGCCGGAACGCTGTTTCGCTTCTTCCGGCTCAATTGGAAGTTCGGCGGTGTCATCGTGTACCCGCCTGTCATGGTCGCCACGACGCTTGGTCTGGGCGCGCTCCTCGGCGCGGCGCTCGCCAGGCTGCTCGCCCTGTGGGTCCCGCTGCCTGGCTGGGCCGGCCTGGCGGCGGCGCTCGCCGGCGCGCTCGGCGGCCTGAAGCTCGCCGGACCGCTGGGGCGGCGCTGGTTCGTTTGGCACCTGACGCACGACTGGGTGTTCAACTGGCAGCACGGGATCGGTCGCCGGGCCGATTATGAGGCGCGCGTTGAGCGCTTCAGCCGGCGCATCCGAGATGTCGTGCAGGCCGGCGAGGCGGACGAGATCGTCGTGCTCGGCCATTCGTCGGGAGCCATCATGGCGGTCGAGGCGGTCGCCGACGCGCT
>JAFAPJ010000144.1 GCA_019247255.1 Methylobacteriaceae bacterium
CTCCGCCAAGGAGCAGGCGACGGGGCTCGCGGAGATCAACACCGCGGTCAACGGCATGGACCAGGTGACCCAGCAGAACGCCGCCATGGTGGAGCAATCGACCGCCGCCGCCCACGCGCTCGCCCGCGAGGCGGACGAGCTCGGCTCGCTCGTCGCCCGCTTCACCCTCGCCGAGAGGCCGGCGGCCCGGCCCACCTCAGCGAAACCCGCCCTCGCCAAGCCGACCCCCGCCAAGCCGACCCCGAAGCCCGCCGCGCCCGCCGCCGCGCCCCCGGCCCGCCCGGTCGCCGCCCTGAAGACCCTCGGCCAGCGCGCCGTCGCTGCGCTGCGCAAGCCACACCCCGCCCCCGCCGAACAGGATTGGGAGGAGTTCTGAGCTGTCGTTCTCGCGCGCGGCAGGACCCGTGTGCGAGCCCGTTCAGCCGACCTTGACGAGGAGCTTGCCGAAGTTGTGGCCCTTGAGGAGGCCCATGAAGGCCTCAGGCGCGTTCTCGAGACCCTCGACCACGTCCTCCCGGTAGCGAACCCGCCCGTCGCGGATCCACCCCGCCATCTCGGTCTGGAACTCCTTGGCCTGCGCGGCGAAATCCCAGACGATGAAGCCCTGGATGCGCAGCCGCTTCGTCAGGACCGCGCCGAAGAGCTGGGGCGTCCGGTCGGGCCCGGCCGGAAGCGCGGTGTCGTTGTAATGCGCGATCCGCCCGCAGACCGGTACGCGCGCGAAGTCGTTCAGGAGCGGGAAGACGGCGCTCCAGACGGGGCCGCCCACGTTCTCGAAATAGACGTCGATGCCGTTCGGGCAGGCCTCGGCCAGGCGCTCGGCCAGGTCCGGCGCCCGGTGATCGACCGCGGCGTCGAAGCCGAACTCGTCGAGGAGCGCCCGGCACTTGTCGGGCCCGCCCGCGATCCCCACCGCGCGGCAGCCCTTCAGCTTCGCGATCTGGCCGACGGCCGAGCCGACGGGTCCGGTCGCGGCCGCGACGACGAGCGTCTCGCCGGGCTTCGGCTGCCCGATATTCGCGAGCCCGGTATAGGCCGTCATGCCGGGCATGCCCAAGATGCCGAGCGCGGTCTGGACCGGGGCGGCCGCGGGGTCGAGCTGGCGCAGGCCGCGTCCGTCGCTCACGGCCCATTCCTGCCAGCCCGCATGGGCGAGGACGACGTCGCCCGGCCGGAAGCGGTCGTTGCGCGAAGCCGCGACCTCGCAGACCGTCCCGCCCTCCATGGTGCCGCCGATCTCGACGGGCTTCGCGTAGGATTTCGCGGCGCTCATGCGCCCGCGCATGTAGGGGTCGAGCGAGAGCCAGAGCGTGCGCAGCAGGACCTCGCCCTCGCCCGGCTCCGGGGCCGGCCCCGTCTCGAGGCGGAAGTCGTCGGGCGTCGGTTCGCCTTCGGGGCGACGGGCCAGCACGATGCGGCGGTTCAGGGCGGCGGGCATGGGCGGTCTCCTGTGGCCTTCGCACGACACGGCCGCGGCCGTGCGCCGGACGGGCTTGCCGGGCCGGGCCGCGCGTGACAAGCGGGCGCGCACGCCGGCCCGAGCCGGCCCCGGACAGAACGGAGCCCAGTTTCGTGCGCGCGCCCCTCCTCGCCGCGGCTGTCGCGGCGCTCGCCCTCGCCGGATGCAACCGCACCGCCTCCGCGCCGCCGGCTCCTCCCCCGGGCGCCGTGCCGGGCGTGACGCCGAACACCTTCGCGATGCCGACGGGCACGGGCTGCGCGGGCGAGATCGCCCGCTTCCGGGCCGTGCTCGCGAACGATGTCCAGACCGGCAACGTCAACCAGAGCGTCGCGAACCGGGCCAATCCCGATCTCGACCGCGCCTCGGCCGCCTGCTCCGCGGGTCGCGAGGGCGAGGCGCTCTCGATCGTCAGCGCCGCGAAGACCCGTATCGGCTATCGCTGAGCGGACGCAGCCTCGCCGAGGACCCAGCGCAGGTAGACGGGCAGGAAGCTTGGCATCCTGGCCTCGTCGATCTCCTCCACGCTGCGCAGGAGGTGGATGGCGGCGAGCTCCGGCTCGTCCTGCGCGTCGAGATGGCGCGTGATCCTGGCCAGGGCCTCCTCGGCGTCGAGCGCGAGCGAAACCCCGCGCAGGAAGGCGAGCCGGCCGCCGTGGCGCACGATCGTCCAGCCGGGCTCGAGTCGGCAGACATCGGCCCCGAGGCCCGTCTCCTCCTCGATCTCGCGCAGGATGGACGAGGCGAGGTCAACCTGGCCGTCCGGGCGCACGTCGCTGAGGTCGGGCGTTCCGGCCGGGAAATAGAGCCGCCCGGCATTCGCCGTATGCGCCGCCATGAGCCCGAGCAGGTAGGCGCCGTCGCGGCTCCGGAGCGCCCCCATGGCGAACCCGTTCGCGACCGTCGTGTCCGGGAAGCCGAAATCGACATGCGCGATCAGCCGCGAATAGCTCGTCTCGAAGAAGCGGGCGCGGACGAGGTCGCCCTCCGCCTCGAACCCGGCCACCATGAGTACGCGACCATCGAAGATCGAGCTCGCGCGGGCCGACCGGCGCGCCCAGTTCTCGGCGATCTGGCCGGCGTTCTCCTCCGCCCAAGCCCAGCGGAACGGCTCGAGCCGCGCCTCGACCCGCGCGGCCTGCCGGATCGGGCTCACGCCTCGATCTCGCCTTCGCTCACGACGACGGCGCTTCCGCCGATCTCGGCCGAGGCGAGCTCGCCGTGCCGGATCACGACCTGAAGGGCGATCTCGCTCGGGCGTCCCATCTCGACGCCCTGGCGGATGCGGACGTCGTGCTCGCCGTCGCCGAGCGGCTCGTATTGCATCAGCGTTCCGGCGAAGGATGCAGCGGCCGAGCCGGTCGCCGGATCCTCGATGAGGCTCGGGGCGGTGAAGAACATCCGGGCGCGAAAGCCGTGGCCCTCGCGCGCATAGGCGTAGACGGACGGGTGACTCGAGGCGCCGAACACCGCCTGAAAGCTCTCGGGGGAAGGTTGCGCCCTCGCGAGCGCCTCCAGCGAGGCCACCGGGACGAGGTCGTAAGGGACGCCGGCCGAGTGCCGTGAGGGACGATGCCGGTCGAAGCCGATCTCGGTCGGATCGAGCCCGAGCCCCCAGGCGGCGCGGGCGGGCTCCAGCCCCTCGCCCCAGGGCTCCGGGAGCCGCGGCACGCGAAAGCGCGCCGTCCCGACCCGGTCCGAGCGGCGCTCGACCGCGCAGGACACGATCCCGACCTCCTCCTCGAGACCGAAGGCGCGCAAGCCCGTCGAGTCCTCGTCGCGCAGGCCGAGCAGCACGGCGGTCCCGACCGTCGGGTGACCCGCGAATGGCAGCTCGCGCGCGGGCGTGAAGATGCGCAGCCGGGCCCGGTGCCGGCTGTCCGCGGGCGGCAGCACGAAGACGGTCTCGGACAAGTTGAACTCGCGGGCGACCGCCTGCATCCGGTCGGCCGCGAGCCCCTCCGCGTCGAGCACGACCGCGAGCGGATTGCCCGCGAAGGGCTGGTCGGTGAACACGTCGAGCGTGACGAAGCGGCGGCGCATGGCGGGGTCCGGCGGAGGGCGGCCGGACCAAGCACGGTCGGCCGCCCGGCTCAAGCGCTCCCGATGAGGATCCCGGTCGCGAAGACGAGAAGCCCGCCGACCACGACCTGGAAGGCCGCGCGCAGGAACGGCGTGTCCATGTAGCGCGAGCGGATCCAGGAGATCGCCATGAGCTCGAGGATCACGACCGCGACCGCGAGCGCCGTCGCGATCCGGAAGTCCCGGATCAGGTAGGGCAGGGTGTGGCCGATGCCGCCCGCCGTCGTCATGAGCCCGCACACGAGGCCGCGCAGGAGCGGCTGGCCGCGGCCGGTGAGCGAGCCGTCATCCGAGAGCGCCTCGGCGAAGCCCATCGAGATGCCGGCCCCGATGGAGGCCGCGAGGCCGACCAGGAACGCGTCCCAGCTGTTCTGGGTCGCGAAGGCCGCCGCGAAGACGGGGGCGAGCGTCGAGACCGAACCGTCCATGAGGCCGGCGAGGCCGGGCTGCACGATCTGCAGGACGAAGAGGCGGCGCGCCGTCTCCTTCTCGTCCGCGCGGGTCGTGTCCGAGACCTCCGCCTCGAGCCGGACGGCCTTCGCCTCGTGGCCCGCCTCGATCTCGGCGAGGTCGCCGAGGAGCTTGCGGACCTGCGGGTCGGTCGTGCGCGCGGCCGCCCCACGGTAGAAGCGCGCCGTCTCGGCCTCCATGGCTTCCGCCTGATGGCGGATCTGGTCGATATCGAAGCTCATCCAGGCCGGGCGGCGAC
>JAFAPJ010000293.1 GCA_019247255.1 Methylobacteriaceae bacterium
CCCGGCTTCCAGCTCGTCGAGGACGGCGAGTGGCTCTCCGACAGCATTCGCTTCAAGCTGGGCGTGGACGGCTTCTCCATGCCGTTCATCCTGCTCACGACCTTCCTGATGCCGTTCTGCATCCTGGCCTCGTGGAACGTCATCGAGCGCCGGGTGAAGGCCTATTACGTCTGCTTCCTCGTCCTCGAGACGACGATGATCGGCGTGTTCGCGGCTGGCGACCTCGTCCTGTTCTACCTGTTCTTCGAGGCCGGCCTCATCCCGATGTTCCTCATCATCGGGATCTGGGGCGGCAAGCGGCGGATCTACGCCTCCTTCAAGTTCTTCCTCTACACGCTGCTCGGCTCGGTGTTGATGCTGCTCGCGATCCTCGCCATGTACTGGGAGGCGGGCACGACCGACATCCAGGCGCTCCTCCAGCACCGCTTCCCGGTCTCCATGCAGACCTGGCTGTGGCTCGCGTTCTTCGCCTCCTTCGCGGTGAAGATGCCGATGTGGCCGGTCCATACCTGGCTGCCGGACGCGCATGTCGAGGCGCCGACCGCGGGCTCCGTCATCCTCGCCGGCATCCTCCTCAAGATGGGCGGCTACGGCTTCATCCGCTTCTCGCTGCCGATGTTCCCGGACGCGTCGCTTTATTTCCAGCCGCTCGTCTACGCGCTCTCGATCGTCGCGATCATCTACACGTCGCTGGTCGCGCTCATGCAGGAGGACATCAAGAAGCTGATCGCCTATTCGTCCGTCGCCCATATGGGCTTCGTGACCATGGGCCTCTTCTCCATGAATGCCCAGGGCATCCAGGGCGCCATGTTCCAGATGGTGTCGCATGGCCTCGTCTCGGGCGCGCTCTTCCTGTGCGTCGGCGTCGTCTACGACCGCATGCATACCCGCGAGATCGCGGCCTATGGCGGGCTCGTGCACCGCATGCCGCTCTACGCGGTCGCGATGCTCGTGTTCACCATGGCGAATGTCGGGCTGCCGGGCACCTCGGGCTTCGTCGGCGAGTTCCTGACCATGATGGGCGCGTTCCGCTCGAATCCCTGGGTCGGCTTCTTCTCGGCCTTCGGGGTGATCCTGTCGGCCGGCTACGCGCTCTGGCTCTATTCGCGCGTCGTCTACGGCCGGCTCGAGAAGCCGGCGCTCGCCGGCATTCTCGACCTCAACCGCCGCGAGATCGTGACGCTCGCGCCGCTCGTCGCGCTCGTGATCTATTACGGCGTGCGGCCGGCGCCGATCCTCGACGCCTTCGCGCCGCCGACGGAGGCCGTGTTGCGCAGCGTCCAGGCGGCGCAATCGCCCGTGAAGACCGCGGCCGCGCCGCAGAACTGAGAGCCATGGCCACGACCTTCGCCGCCTCCGGCTTCGGCTCGGCGCTGCCCGAGATCATCGTCGCGCTCGGCACGCTCGCGCTCGTGCTCGTCGGCGCGTTCCGGGGCGAGCGCTCGACCGTGCTGGTCGGCACGGGCGCCTTCGCGATCCTGCTCGCCGCCTTCGTGGCGCTCGTCGTGCTGCCCTCGACGGGACGCGAGACCGTGCTCGGCGGCTCCTTCATCGCGGACGGCTTCGCCAAGTACATGAAGGCGCTCGTTCTTCTCGGCTCGGCCGCGACGCTCGCGCTCTCCTCCGACTACATGGCGCGCGAGCGCTTCATCCGCTTCGAGTATCCCATCCTCATCCTGCTCTCGACGATCGGCATGATGATGATGGTCTCGGCCAACGACCTCATCTCGCTCTATCTCGGCCTCGAACTGCAGAGCCTGGCGGCCTACGTGATCGCGGCGATCCACCGGGACGACGCGCGCTCGAGCGAGGCGGGGCTGAAATACTTCGTGCTGGGCGCGCTCTCGTCCGGCATGCTCCTCTACGGGGCGTCGCTCGTCTACGGCTTCGCGGGCTCCGTCTCCTTTCCGGCGATCGCCGCCGCGGTCTCGGGCGAGGCGCCGATCGGGCTCATCGTCGGCATCGTGTTCCTGGCGGCCGGCGTCGCCTTCAAGATGTCGGCCGCGCCCTTCCACATGTGGACGCCCGACGTCTACGAGGGCGCGCCGACGCCCGTCACGGCGTTCCTCGCCTCCGCGCCGAAGATCGCCGCCGTCGCCATGTCGGTGCGGGTCTTCGTCGGCGCCTTCCCGGAGGTCGTCGCCTCCTGGCAGCAGATCATCATCTTCGTCTCGGTCCTCTCGATGGCGCTGGGCTCCTT
>JAFAPJ010000300.1 GCA_019247255.1 Methylobacteriaceae bacterium
GTGGCGCAGACGCTCTTCGCCTCGCTCGTCCAGGATTACGTCCGGGCGCATGGCTGGGGCGTCGAGCGGCCCGAGGGCCGGATGGTCGCGCTGCTCGGCGACGCCGAGATGGACGAGGGCAACATCTTCGAGGCGCTGCTGGAAGGCTGGAAGCACGGCGTCCGGAACGTCTGGTGGGTGATCGACTACAACCGCCAGAGCCTCGACGCGGTCGTGCGCGAAGGGCTCTACAGCCGCTTCGAGGAGCTGTTCCGGGCCTTCGGCTGGGACGTCGTGCTCCTGAAATACGGGGCGCTGCAGGACGCCGCCTTCGCGGAGCCGGGCGGCGACAAGCTCCGGGACTGGATCGACCGCTGCCCGAACCAGCTCTACTCCGCCCTCACCTTCCAGGGCGGGGCGGCCTGGCGGCGGCGCCTTCTCGACGAGATCGGCGATCAAGGTCCGGTGACCGCCCTCGTCGAGCGGCGCTCGGACGACGAGCTGGGGCGGCTCATGACCAATCTCGGCGGGCACGACCTGCCGAACCTGCTCCGCGCCTTCGAATCGGTCACGAGCGACCGGCCGACCGTCTTCATCGCCTACACGATCAAGGGCGTCGGGCTGCCGCTCGCCGGGCACAAGGACAACCATGCGGGCCTGCTCACGCCGACCCAGATGGAGCTGTTCCGGGGCCAGATGGGGATCCGGCCCGGGCACGAATGGGACCCGTTCGAGGGGCTCGACCTCCCGGCCGAGGAGATGGAGCGCTTCCTCGCGGGCGTCCCGTTCCGGCAGGGTGGCCCGCGCCGGCTGCGCGCGCCCGCGCTCCCCGTACCGGCAGCGCTCCCCGAGCCCGGCCCGACCTCGGGCGCCGTTTCGACGCAAGCGGGCTTCGGCAACCTTCTCAACGCGCTCGCCCGGTCGGACGAGCCGATCGCGGCCCGGATCGTCACGACCTCGCCCGACGTTACGGTCTCGACCAATCTCGGCGGCTGGGTGAACCGGCGCGGGCTCTTCGCCCGCGAGGAGATGCGCGACCTCTTCCGCTCCGAGCGCATCCCCTCGACCTTCGCCTGGGATTTCTCGCCGAAGGGCCAGCATCTCGAGCTCGGCATCGCCGAGATGAACCTGTTCCTGCTGCTCTCCGGGCTCGGCCTGTCGCATTCGCTCTTCGGCGCGCGGCTGATCCCGATCGGGACGCTCTACGACCCCTTCATCCAGCGCGGCCTCGATGCGCTGAACTACGCCTGCTACCAGGACAGCCGCTTCATCCTGGTCGCGACGCCCTCCGGCGTGACGCTCGCGCCCGAGGGCGGCGCCCACCAATCCATCGGCACGCCGCTCATCGGCATGGCTCAGGACGGCCTGGCGAGCTTCGAGCCCGCCTTCGTCGACGAGCTCGCGGCGATCCTGCGCTTCGCCTTCGACTACCTGCAGCGCGACGGCCAAGCGCGCTCGGACGATCCGCCCTGGCTCGGGGACGAGCGCGGCGGCTCGGTCTATCTGCGCCTCTCGACCCGGGCGCTCGAGCAGCCGAGCCGGACGGTCGATCCCTCGCTCGCCGCCGACATCGTCGCGGGCGCCTATTGGCTGCGCCGCCCCGGGCCGAACGCCGAGATCGTGGTGGCCTATCAGGGTGCCGTCGCGCCCGAGGCGATCGAGGCGGTCGGGT
The DNA here is from genome assembly GCA_019247255.1 of Methylobacteriaceae bacterium. Taxonomy (GTDB): domain Bacteria; phylum Pseudomonadota; class Alphaproteobacteria; order Rhizobiales; family Beijerinckiaceae; genus Enterovirga. Next base: position 1,652 of record JAFAPJ010000300.1, read on the forward strand.
TCATGGCGGAAGACCGGCGCGACGTCGGGCTCCTCGCCGTCACGTCCGCGGACCGGCTCCATGCCGGCTGGACCACAGCGGCCCGGGCGCGAGAGGCCGGCTCGCCGGGCGCGCTCGCGCATGTCGAGCGCCTGCTGGCCGGGCTGTCGCCCCATTGCGGCATCGTCACCGTGCTCGACGGCCATCCGGCGACGCTCGGCTGGCTCGGAGGCGTCGGCGGCCACCGCACGCGCGCGCTGGGGGTCGAGCGCTTCGGACAGACGGGGACGATCCAGGACCTCTACCGCCATCACGGGCTCGATGCCGCCGCCATCGCGGGCGCCGCGCAGGCGCTCGTCCCGGGCCGGCCGATCCGCCACCTGCGCGTGATGCGCTGAGCTTCACTCCGCTGCGACGCGGCCCGGCATCTCGTCGAGGTCGAACTGGAGCGCGGCGAGCCGGGCGTAGAGCCCGCCCCGCGCGACGAGCGCCTCGTGCCGGCCCTCCTCGACGATGTGGCCGCCTTCGAGCACGAGGATGCGGTCCGCCGACCGGATGGTCGCGAGCCGATGCGCGATGACGAGCGTCGTGCGGCCCCGCATCAGGCGGTCGAGCGCGACCTGGACGGCGCGCTCGCTCTCGGCGTCGAGCGCGGAGGTCGCCTCGTCGAGGAGCAGGATCGGCGCGTCCTTCAGGATCGCGCGGGCGATGGCGACCCGCTGCCGCTGGCCGCCCGAGAGCGTCACGCCGCGCTCGCCGATGGCGGTGTCGTAGCCCTGGGGGAGCGCCTCGATGAACGCGGCCGCGGCCGCGAGGGCGGCCGCCTCCCGGACCTGCGCGTCGGTCGCGTTCGGCCGCCCGTAGCGGATGTTCTCGGCGACCGTGCCCATGAAGATCGCGGGCTCCTGCGGCACGAGCGCGAGCCGCGCCCTCAGCTCCGCGGGGTCGAGATCCGGGAGCGCGACGCCGTCGACGAGGATCCGGCCACCCTGCGGATCGTAGAAGCGCAGCAGCAGCTGCAGGATCGTGCTCTTGCCGGCGCCGGAGGGACCGATGAGCGCCACCCGCTCGCCCGCCGCGACCGTGAAGGAGACCCCGCCGAGCGACTGAGCGCTCCGCTCGGGATAGGCGAAGCGCACGTCCTCGAAGCGCAACGTCCCGGCCGCGCCCTCCGGGAAAGGAAGCGGCGTGGCCGGCGCCGCGATGGCGGGCTCCGCCGCCAGGATCTCGCCGAGCCGCTCGGCCGCTCCGGCGGCGGCCGAGAGCTCGCCATAGACCTCCGAGAGCTGGCCGAGCGAGCTCGCCGCGAAGACCGCGTAGAGCAGGAATTGGGAGAGACGCCCTGCCGACATCTGCCCGCCGAGGACGTCCTGCGCGCCCCACCAGAGCACGCCCACGATCGAGGCCGAGATGAGGAAGATGACCGCGCCCGTGAGCCAGGCCCGGGCCTGCGTCGAGCGCTGCGCCGCCCGGAAGGCTTCCTCGGCCGCGTCGCCGAAGCGGCGCGCGGTGACCCGCTCCATGCCGAAGGCCTGCATGGTCCGGACCGCGCCGACAGCCTCCGCCGCGAAGGCGGAGGCGTCCGCGAGCCGGTCCTGCGCGGCGCGGGAACGGCGCCGTACGGCCCGCCCCGAGAGGATCAGCGGCACGACGATCAGCGGGATCGCGAGGAGCACGAGCCCCGAGAGCTTCGGGCTCGTGAACACCATCATGGCGATGGCGCCCGCGAGGAGCACGGCGTTCCTCAGCGCCATCGAGATCGAGACCCCGAAGGCGCTCTTCACCTGCGTGGTGTCGGCGGTGAGACGCGACACGATCTCGCCCGAGCGCGACCGGTCGAAGAAGGCGGGATCGAGCCGCGTGAGGTG
>JAFAPJ010000304.1 GCA_019247255.1 Methylobacteriaceae bacterium
ACTTGCCGCACGCGGTTTCCCCGATGAGCCCGACCATTTCGCCGGGCGCGATCGCGAGGGAGAAGCCGCGGACCGCCTCGACCTCCCCGCCGTCCCCGGGAAAGCGAACGCTCACGCCTTCGGCCCGGATCACGGGCGGGGAGATTGCGGCCAGGCGTGGTGACAGGCGCACGATGTCAGCGGCCATAGACGCGCTCGAGCCCGTTGCCGAAGGCCGCGTAGCCGAACACGGTGAGCGAGATCGCGAGGCCGGGAAATACGGACGGCCACCACTCCCCCTGCACGATGTCGTTCGCGCCGACCGCAATCATCAGGCCCCATTCGGGGGTCGGAGGGCGGACGCCCGCCCCGACGAAGCTCAGGCCTGCGGTCATGAGGATCGCGAAGCCGATCGTGACCGACGACTGGATGATCGCCGGCGCGAGGGCGTTCGGCAGCACGTGGCGGAAGGCCACGACGATCTCGCGATTGCCCAGGGCCCGCGCGGCTTCCACGTAGCCACGGTGGCGCTGGCTCAACACCTCGGCCCGGGTCAGCCGCAGGTAGATCGGCGCGTAGAGGAGCGCCAGCGCGACGACGATGTTGCCGACGTTGCGCCCGGCGAGCGCGACGAGGATCATCCCGGAGATGAAGACCGGGAAGGACTGGACGAGATCCGACGCCCGCATCAGGAGCTCGGTCGCCGGATTGCGAAAGTAGCCGGCGACCAGGCCGAGCGCGACGCCGAGCGCGAACGACGACACGGTCGCGGTCAGCGCGATCGCGACGTCGGTGCGGGGCGCCGCGACGACCCGGGAGAACACGTCCATGCCCGAGGCGTCCGTGCCGAACCAGTGCGGAGGCCGGGCCGCGCCCGTGAGGCTGGTCCAGACGAGGCGAGGCCAGTCGAGGGCTGCGGGCGGCGGGGTCGAGGGCACGCCGACGACGGATTGAGGGTCGAACGGAGCGAGCCAGGGACCGACGATCATCAAAGCGACCGACAGCGCCACCAGGGCCGACCCGATCGCCAGCATGGGATTGCCGCGCAACGCGCGGCGCAGACGGATGCGCTGCGTGGCGGCGGGTCCGAGCGCGAGGGCTGGCGCCACGGCGGGCGAGCGCAGCGCCGTGTCCGGCGACGTCGTCAATGGGTCACCCGCGGATCGACGACCGCGTGGACGATGTCGAGGAGAAGATAGACGAACAGCGAGATCGCCGTGATGACGAGGATCGTCGCCTGGATCGCGGGATAGTCGAAGGACAGGATCGAGCGCACGGCGTATTGGCCGATGCCGCCGAGCGAGAAGATCGTCTCGATCACGACGGCGCCGCCCAGGATATAGCCGTAGAGCGCCCCGAACAGCGCGATGGCCGGCGCGAGCGCGGAGCGCAGGGCGTAGCGGGCGATGCGCGTGGGAGGCAGGCCGGCGGCGCGGGCGTAGAGAACGAAATCCGACTGCAGGACCCGCACCATGTTCTGCCGCACCATCTTGATGATCGGTCCGGAGAGGACGAACACCTTGGTGAGGACCGGGAGCGCGAGGTGCTGCAGGCCGTCCGCGAGCGCGTCCCAGCGCCCGGCCAGGATCGAGTCGATCGTGATGAAGCCCGTGACGGATGGCGGCGGGGTCAGCATCGGGTCGAGGCGCCCCAGCGGGGGCGGGACGACGTTGAGCACCGAGAAGAAGACGTAGACGAACAGAAGCCCCCACCAGAACTCAGGCTGGGACCCGGCGAAGAGCGAATAGGCGAAGGCGGATCGATCCGCTGCGCCCCCCGGCTTGACCGCGCACATCATGCCGATCGGCACGGAGAGGAGGAATGCGAGAGCGAACGCGATCGTGACGAGCTCGATCGTGATCGGCAGCGCATCGCGGATCTCCTTGCCGACGGGAGCTCCGCTGACCCAGGACCGTCCGAGGTCGCCCTGCAGGATGCCGGACGAGCCGGAGGCGACGCCGAGGTAGCGTCCGAGCTGCGTGGTCACGGGCTCGTCGAGGCCGATCGACCGCTTGGCGGACGCGTAGGCCTCCGGCGTCGGGTTCTGGCCGACCAGGCGCGCCACGGGGTCGGCCGGCAACGCCCGGATCAGGAAGAACACCGCGAGCGCCAAGGCGAGAAGCTGGAGCGTCGAGACGCCCAGGCGGCGGAGCACGAAGGCGCCGGTCGACATGACCAAGACCTCTACGGGACCAGGCTCAGATCGAAGAAGCGGATTGAATTATCGGCATGCCATGTGACCCCGGACAGCTTCGCGGACGTCGCGTACTGGGTCTTGGTCTCCAGAATGGGGATGATGGCGAGGTCCCGCTGCAGGATGTCCTGCACGGCCTTCAGCATCTCGGTCTGCTTCGTCTGATCCGTTTCGGCCTTGATCTTCGCGAACAGGCCGTCGACCTCCGGGTTGGCATAGTTGGAGGTGTTGATGATCGCGCCTGCCCCGTTGGAGATGTAGAAGACCATGAGCTGGTAGGCGCCGGAGATGGCGGATGCCTTGTCGGTGTCGCTGATCGAGAGCGGCAGGTCCTTCTTGACGAGGCGGCGGTCGCCGATCTGCGTCTGCGGGATGGGGTCGAGCACCACGGGGAAGCCGACCGCCTTCAACGAGGTCTGGATCACGGCGGCGATCGGCCCGAGATAGGATTCGCGCTCGGCCGTGTAGGCGAGCTTGAACTGGTCCGCGAAGGCCTCCAGGCCCTTGCCGCCGGGATACCCCGCCTCGGCCAGGAGCGCCTTCGCCTTCTCCGGATCGTAGGCGTATTGCTGGTCGGGTCTTGCGTAACCGGGAAAGCTCGAGGGGATGTGGCTCTCCCAGCGCTTGGCCGCGCCCGCATAGCCGATGTCCGCCGCCTGTCCGTAATTGACCGCGTACGCCATGGCCTGTCGCAGCTTGACGTTGTCGAAGGGCGGCACCTTCCAGTTCGGGGCGAGGAACAGGGTCTCGTTGCCGTAGACGCCGACAACCTTCACCCCGGAGGTGTTGCGCAGGCTCGCGAACTCCTTGGCGGTCAGGCGCTGCGTGAGCTGCGCCCGGCCGGAGCGGAGCGTGACGAGGCGGTTCGCGCTCTGAGGGATCTTCTTCATGACGACCCGCTCCACGGCGGGCTTGCCGCGATAGTAGTTCGGGTTCGCCTTGACCACGAACTCGTCGTCCTTGACCCACCGCTCCAGGCAATAGGGGCCGAAGGCCGGCACGTTCTCCGTGTTGACGTAGTCGTGGCTCCAGGGATCGTCGGGCTTGGCGTGAGCTTTCATCTCCTTGGAGTCGAACGGGGCCATGCCGTAGATGGTCATGGCCATGAGCAGGAAGGCGTTCGGGGCCGATTGCGTGATGCGCACCGTGTAGTCATCGACCTTCGTAACCTCGTCCCCGAGCTTCTTGGCCTCGGGATCCTTGAAGACGTCGCGCGTGAAGCCTTTGACGCCGCCCACGTTCGCCAGGAACCAGGCGACCGGCGCCTTGCCGCTGACCGACTTGGCGCGCGCGAAGGTGTAGAGCACGTCCTCGGCGGTGAACTCGTTGCCGGCGCAGCTTCTGACCCCACGGCGCAGATGCATGGTCCAGGTCAGGGACGCCGCGTCGTACTCCCAGCGCTCGACGAGCCGGCCCTCGTAGCGGGTGAAGTCGAGGAGCCGCACGCCGTCCTCGCCGGTTCCGGCATACGGGTAGTAGACCATCGGCTCCATGAGATTGATGAAGCCCGTCTGAGTGGTGCCGATCGAGGCGGCCGGCCCGTCGTAGTTGAGGCTCGTCGGCACGTCCTCGGCGAGGAACAGGACGCTCTGCTGCTGCGCCACCGCCGGCGTGCCCGCGACCGCGCCCAGCGCCAGACCGCCCCCGACAACCCGACCCACCCAGCCGCGCATGGCTTCCCTCCTTGGTCCGGGACAAAGGTATGCAGCAATCTCGATTGTATGCAAATGAAAAAATTGCATGCCGAGCTGCGAGCGTGTATCGCGTCGGGCGATGGCACAGACGCTCACCCGATCCGGCGCCGCCACGATCCGCCTGCGCGAGATGCTGCTGACGGGCGAGTTCGCTCCGGGCTCTCGCTTGACCGAGGTTGTCCTGGCCGGGCGCCTCGGTGTCTCGCGCACCCCGGTGCGGGACGCGTTGAGCGCCCTCGCGCAGGAGGGCCTGCTCGCCTACGAGCCCAACCGGGGCTACGAGGTCCGCAGCTGCACGCTGGAGGACGTGCTCGGCGCCTATCAGGTGCGGCAGACCCTGGAAGCGCTCGCCTGCCGGCTCGCCGCCGAGCGGGGCCTGACGGTCGTTCACCGCGCCCGCATGATGGACGCCAACGAGCGGATCGCGGCTCTGCTCGAAGGCGGGTCATGGCGCGAGGGCGGAGCGCGCGGATGGCGTGATCTGAACGCGGCGTTCCACGACACCATCATCGCGGCCACGGGCAACAAGGCGCTCGCCCGGGCCATCGCGGACACGCAGCGTCTCCCGGTGCTGGTCGAGGGCGGCGGCTCGCGTTGGTTCACCCACGGCGAGCTCGTGCTGGCCTTCGACGATGCGGCGATCCGTCAGTCGCAGGAGGACCACGAGGCGATCTTCGCGGCCCTCCTCGCGCAGGACGGCGAGCGTGCGGCCGCGGTCATGACGCGGCACATCGAGCGCGCGAAGGGCGTCCTCGCGGCGACATGGCGCCAATCGGCCACGGCTGAGACGGGCGCGAGACAGAGGCCGTCATGAGCGGGACGACGGCCGAGGAGAGCTACAGCGGGGTATTCGACGGGGCGCTCGGTCCCGGCCGGCGGCCCGCGCTGCTCGTCGTGGACTTCATCCGCGCCTATACCGAGGAGGCGTCGCCTCTCTACGCATCGCCGGCCCGGGCGGCCGTGCATGCGACCGCGCAGCTGCGGGAGGCCTTCGCCGCGAGAAGGCTGCCGGTGGTGTTCACCCGCGTCCTGTTCGGGCGCTCGGGCCGCGACGGAGGCCTGTTCGTGCGCAAGGTGCCGGTCCTCCGCCGCCTCGTCGACGGCGAGCCGCTGGCCGAATTCGTGCCCGAGCTTGAACCGAGGCCGGAGGACGTCGTCGTCACCAAGCAATATGCGAGCGCCTTCTTCGGGACGTCGCTCGCCAGCACGCTCGTCGCGTGGGGCGTGGACACGACGGTGGTGACCGGCGTCTCGACGAGCGGCTGCGTCCGGGCGACCGCGGTCGACGCCATGCAGCACGGGTTTCGGGTCATGGTCCCGCGGGACTGCGTGGCCGACCGGCATCCGGGACCGCACGAGGCCAACCTGTTCGACATCGGCGCCAAGTACGGCGACGTCGTTTCCGCCACGGATGTCCTCGCCTACCTGGCCACGCTGTGACGCGCTTGCGCTTCTCCGGTCAGATTGAACGCAACCCGAAGGGACGGACCGATTTCCGCCATCTCGGCTTCGAAGGGCTTGGTCGTGCTGTGAGGCACGCCCTGAGCCCTCCTCCTAGACCTGACGGCAATCTGCCTCGTCAGAACCGATTCAATCTGGCCGGATGACGCTCTTGCCCGCTCTGCGCCGAGCCGGATGCCCTATTGGCCGGGAGGCCGCAGCAGGATCGCGACCGGACCGCTCCCCGCTTCGGGGAGCCGCAGGGCAGGTGACCGGCTACTCCGCCGCCGCGGCGTGGTGACGATCCGGGGCGAGCCGGAACTCGTAGCGCAGGCGGTAAACCTCGCCGCCGGCTTGCGCCTCGTAAGCCGCCACGAGCGAGTTCTTCACCCCGAACACCGCGTCCTCGTCGAGGTAGCGGTCGCCCTCGACGAAGAGCTGGGTCACGAGCTGCCGATAGCCGGGCGCGGACAGCCAGAAATGAACGTGAGCCGGGCGGTAGGGATGGCGTCCGAGCGCCGCCAGCATCTCCCCCACCGGGCCGTCGGCGGGGATCGGGTAGGAATGCGGCATGACGCTCGTGAAGCGCACGAGGCCGTCCGGGCCCGTGCGGAACCGGCCGCGCATGTTGTGCTCTTCCCCGTCGCCGATCTGCGTATCGTAGAAGCCGTCCGGCGATGTGTGCCAGACGTCGACCTCGGCGCCGGAGAGCGGGCGCCCGGCCTCGTCC
>JAFAPJ010000318.1 GCA_019247255.1 Methylobacteriaceae bacterium
CCTCCGTATCGTAGGCGCGGGTATGGCGGAGCGACTCGCCCGCGAGCCCCAGGATCGGCGCCATCCGGGCCTCCGCGAGCCCCACGATGCGGCCCGCCTCGGTCACGGTTCGCGCCGTCAGCCACATCCCGTTATCGGTCAGCGCCACGAGCTCGGCGCCGCCATCCGGGCTGCGCCAAAGCCCCGAGAACCGGCCGAAGCCCTCGAACCGCGAGGTCAGGACGAGACCCGACCGGAAGGTGAGCGCGCCGAACCGCGTGTCGCCGGGCGCCCGTGGGTCGAAGGCCGCGATCGGCCGGCCTTCGATCCTGATCGCGACCGGTTCGTCCGCGCCGCGAACCCGCGCCATCGCGCGATGGCCGAAAGCCGCCGCGACCGCCCCGGCGCTCGCGCCCGCTCCGAGGAGGAGCGCGGTGCGACGGTTCAGCCTCACGCGGCAGCCCTGACGCGCCGTCTCGGCTGCGAGCCTGCCACGGGCGCGGCCTGCGTCGTTTCCTCGAAGAGCTCGGCGAGCTTCTCGGTCATCGCGCCGCCGAGCTCCTCCGCGTCCACGATCGTGACGGCCCGTCGGTAATAGCGCGTCACGTCGTGGCCGATGCCGATCGCGATGAGCTCGACCGGCGAGCGCGTCTCGATCTCCTCGATGATGTGGCGCAGGTGCCGCTCGAGATAATTGCCGGAATTGACCGAGAGCGTGGAATCGTCGACCGGCGCGCCGTCCGAGATCACCATCAGGATGCGGCGCTGCTCCGGCCGCGCGAGGAGGCGGCGATGCGCCCAGTCGAGCGCCTCCCCGTCGATGTTCTCCTTCAGAAGCCCTTCCCGCATCATGAGGCCGAGATTCTTGCGGGCGCGCCGCCAGGGTGCGTCGGCGGGCTTGTAGATGATGTGGCGCAGGTCGTTGAGCCGACCGGGATTGGCGGGCTTGCCCGATTGGAGCCAAGATTCCCGCGACTGCCCGCCCTTCCAGGCGCGCGTCGTGAAGCCGAGGATCTCGACCTTCACGCTGCAGCGCTCGAGCGTCCGGGCCAGGATGTCGGCGCAGGTCGCCGCGACCGTGATCGGCCGCCCCCGCATCGAGCCCGAATTGTCGAGAAGCAGCGTGACGATCGTGTCGCGAAACTGCGTGTCCTTCTCCCGCTTGAAGGAGAGCGGCTGGTGCGGGTCGATGATGACCCGCGGCAGGCGCGACGGGTCGAGGATGCCCTCCTCGAGATCGAACTCCCACGCTCGGTTCTGCTGGGCCAGGAGACGGCGCTGCAGGCGGTTCGCGAGACGGCCGACGACGCCCTGCAGGTGGGAAAGCTGCTTGTCGAGATAGGCGCGCAGCCGGGCGAGCTCCTCGGGGTCGCAGAGCTCGTCCGCCTCCACGGTCTCGTCGAAGCGGGTTGAGTAAGCCTTGTACTCGGGGCCGCGTGCCTCGCTGCCCCGTGTCGGCGGCGGCCGCCAGGCCTCCGACGGCTCCTCGGAATCGGCCTCGTCGGCCTCCTCCGGCAGCTCGCCCGCGGGCGCGTCCGCGTTCTCCGTCGCGCTCTCCTCGAGATCCTCGGACGCCTCCTCCTGGAGGTCCATCTCGGCCCGCTCGCCCTGCCGGCTCTCGTCGGCCTCGCCCTCCCCGCCTTCCGGTTCGTCGGCGGCGTCGCCCTCGTCGTCATCCTCCTCGTCGTCGCGGTCGAGGGCCGAATCCTCGGCCATGTCGAGCGATGACAGCAGATCGCGGACGGTGCGGGCGAAGGCGCGCTGGTCCTCGAGGCTCGCGAGGAGACCGTCGAGGTCGCGGCCGGCGCGCTGCTCCACGTGCTCGCGCCAGAGCTCCACGATCTTCGCGGCCGAGCCCGGCGGCTTCGTGCCGGTCAGCCGCTCGCGCACCATGAGGGCGATCGCGTCCTCGAGTGGCGCGTCCGCGCGGTCCGTGATCTCCTCGTACTTCCCCCCGCGGTGATAGCGATCGTCGATCATGGCCGCGAGGTTGGCCGCGACCCCGGCCATGCGGCGCGAGCCGATCGCCTCGACCCGCGACTGCTCGACCGCGTCGAAAACGGCGCGCGCCGCCTGGCCCTGCGGCGCGAGGCGACGGTGCAGGTTCGTGTCGTGGCAGGCGAGCCGAAGCGCCATCGAATCGGCATGGCCGCGCACGATCGCGACGTCGCCGGGCGAGAGCTTGCGCGGCGGCTCCGGCAGGCGCGCCTTCCCCTGCGACAGCGACGGCCGGTCGGTCGCGTAGGTGATCTCGAGGTCGGGCGCCCGGGCGATCGA
>JAFAPJ010000321.1 GCA_019247255.1 Methylobacteriaceae bacterium
TGGAACTGCGCGGAGGCGCTGCTTGCGGGCGCGGACGCCTGGTACAGCGTGATCGGCGGTGTGCTGCCCGGCCCCGCGGCCGCGATCACGCGGGCGGCGCGCGCCGGCGACGCGGCCGAGGCCCGCCGGCTCGACGCACGCCTTGCGCCGCTCTGGGCGCTGTTCCGCGAGCTCTCGAGCCTGCGGGTCGTCTACGCGATCGCCGAGATCCTCGGGCTCGCGCACGCCTCGCCTCCCCTTCCGATCCGGCCGCTGTCGCCGGAAGCGCGCGCCCGAGTCGCCGCCGCGCTCGCGGCGCCTGACTTGAACTGACGGGGCTTCATCGGCCATTGCCTCGCCGATGAGCGAGCCCGAGATCATCTGCGAGGCGCGGGGCGCGGTCGGCCTCGTCACCCTCAACCGTCCGCAGGCGCTCAACGCCCTGACCTCGGGCATGGTGGACGCGCTCGCGGCCGCGCTGCGGGATTGGGCGCGGGACCCGGCGATCGGCTGCGTGGTCGTGCGGGGCGCGGGCGGGCGCGCCTTCTCGGCCGGCGGCGACATCCGGGCGCTCTACGAGGCGGGGCGCGCCGGGCGGATCGACGAGGCGGCCGCCTTCTGGCTTGAGGAGTACCTCCTCAACATCGCAATCAAGCGGTTCGCGAAGCCGTATCTGGCGCTCGTCGGCGGGATCGTCATGGGCGGCGGCGTCGGCGTCTCGTTTCACGGCTCGCACCGGGTCGCGGGCGAGCGCTTCCTCTTCGCCATGCCGGAGGTCGGGATCGGCTTCTTCCCCGACGTCGGGGCGACCTGGTTCCTGCCGCGGCTGCCGGGCGAGACCGGGACCTATCTCGCCCTGACGGGCTCGCGGATCGGTCCGGACGACGCCCGCGCGCTCGGGCTCGCGACGCATCTCGCCCCGACGGCGAGCTTCGAGGCGATCGTCGAGCGGCTCGCGGCGGGCGAGGCGCCCGACGACGTCCTCGCCTCGCTCGCGCGGCCGCCCGGCCCCTCCCCGCTTCTCGCCGAACGGACGCTCATCGATCGCTGCTTCGCGGCGCCGAGCGTCGCCGAGATCCTGGCGCGGCTCGACCGGGAGGCCGAGGCCGGCTCGGCCTTCGCGCGCGACGCCGCCGCGACGATCCGAACGAAGTCGCCGACGAGCCTCGTCGTCGCGCTCGCCCAGATGCGGGCCGGACGCGACCTCGATTTCGAGGCCGCGATGGCGCTGGAATTTCGCATCGTGAACCGCATCGCGGCCGGACACGACTTCTACGAGGGCGTCCGTGCGACGATCATCGACAAGGACGGCGCGCCCGCCTGGCGCCCGGCCTCGCTCGCCGAGCTCGATCCGGACGAGGTGGTCCGGGCGCATGTCGCCCCGCTCGGCGCGCGCGAGCTTCCTGTCGGGCCGGAGGCGCGCTGATGGCGCTGCGCATCTCGCGCGGTCCCGCCGGGCTCGCGACGGAGGAGGATCGGCTCCTCGACCGCGGAACCCGCCGTGCCGTGAGCTGGGGCACCGTGCTCGTCTGGTTCATGCGCATCATGGCGGCCTTCTGGCTCGCCAAGGGCCTCGGCGCCTGGGTGACCATCCTCGGCCTGGCGGGCGGGCCTTTCGAGGATCGCGCCTCCGGCTACCAGGCCGCGATGATCTATTTCGCGGTGATCGACCTCGCGGCCGCGGTCGGGCTCTGGCTCACCTCGACCTGGGGCGGCGTTCTCTGGCTCCTCGCCGTGATGAGCCACCTTATCCTCGCCGTGTTCTTCCCGCGCTTCGTCTCCAACGGCGCCATCATCATCGCCTTCTTCATCCTCGCGATCATGATCTATTTGATGACTTCCTGGCTTGCGGCCGTCGAAGAGTGAGTATTAACAAATCGCACGGATCGAAGTAACTAAATCGAAGGGTAAACTGACCTTCGACTTTATCATTCGTTTACGGCAAGGGGTAAATCGGCGATTCAGCCTCTTACTTAAACGGGTTTTCATTCGCGGCGCGTAGAACGGCCTCACAAAGCGGACCGGGACGACCCGGCCAGAACCGGTGAGGCGTCACATGAGCAATCTCGCGAAGAAGGTCGTCACTGCGGCGGAGCCCGCCCCCGCCCCGGCCGTGAAGCCGCGCTATCTCGAAGCGCTCCACCTCGTCGAGCGGCTGCACCGCCGCCTCCTCGACGTGATCAAGGACGAGTTCGAGCGTCGCGGCCGTGACGACGTGAACAGCGTGCAGGCGCTGCTCCTCTACAACATCGGCGACAAGGAGCTGACCGCGAGCGAGCTGCGCACCCGCGGCTATTATCTCGGATCCAACGTCTCCTACAACGTGAAGAAGCTCGTCGAGATGGGCTACCTCCATCACGCCCGCTCGCGGGTCGACCGGCGGGCGGTGCGCATCAGCCTCACCGAGAAGGGCCGCGAGGTCCATGAGATCGTGAGCGCGCTCTACGACAAGCATGCCCGCACGATCGAGCCGATCGGCGGCATCTCGGACGACGACTTCCATCGGCTGAACGCGTCGCTCATCCGCCTCGAGCGCTTCTGGACGGACCAGATCCGCTACCGGCTCTGACGGTCGAAGCTCGAGCCGCCGGGTCCTCCGGCGCGGCATCACGATGCAGCGCGGAGCGAGCGGGCCGCTACCCGGGGCGGCGAGGCTCGGCTAAGGTTCGGCCTCGACCCGGTCGAGGCGTGTCATCCCGTTGCGACGGCTTCTGAAATTCCTGCACACGATGGGGGCGATCGGCCTTGCGGGCGCGATGGCGAGCCTCCTCGTGATGCTGGCCATGCTTCCCCCGCCGAGCTCGCTCCCCGAATACGCGCTGCTGCGCGGCGCGATGGGCGCGGTCGCGACCTGGCTCTTCTTCCCGTCCCTCGGGCTGACGCTCGTCGCGGGCCTTCTCGCGATCGGCTTCAACCGCGCCTTCCACAACGCCGGCTGGGCCTGGGTGAAGCTGCTCTCGGGCGTCCTCGTCTTCGAGAGCGGATTCGTCGGCATCCTCGGGCCCATGCAGGAGGAGGCGGAGCGCAGCCAGCAGGCGCTCGCCGGGCAGATCGACCCCGCGACCCTCGGAACGGCGCTCGGCTCGGAGCGGGGCACGCTCTGGGTCATCCTCGCGGTCGCGACCGCGAACGTCGTGCTCGGGATCTGGCGCCCGCGTCTCACCCGCCTGCCCGATTGAGGCTCGCGCTCAGCCCCCGACGCCGACGCTCATCCCGACCCGGCGCGGCCGCTCGCGGAGCGAGCCGCAGAGGTCCA
>JAFAPJ010000322.1 GCA_019247255.1 Methylobacteriaceae bacterium
CCCGGCTGGCGGTCGATTCGACGACGGCGTCACCTTTCCACACGCAGCCGCTCGCGCTCGGCGCGGACCTCGTCATGCATGCGGCCACGAAGGTCCTGAACGGCCATTCGGACCTCATCGCCGGCGTGCTGTGCGCGGCCGCGGCCGACGCGGCCTGGGATCGGATCCGCGCGTACCGGTCCGCGCACGGTGCGATCCTCGGACCGTTCGAGGCCTACCTCCTCAATCGCGGCATGAAGACGCTCTTCGTCCGCTCGGCCGCCCAGACGGCATCGGCTCAGTGGCTGGCCGAACGTCTCGAGAGGCATCCGGCGGTCGCGGCCGTGCTCTATCCGGGTCTGCCGGACCATCCGGGCCACGCGGTCGCGGCGCGCCAGATGGCGAACGGCTTCGGCTACATGCTGTCCATTCGCGTGGGCGGAGGCGAGGCGGACGCGGTCGCGGCGGCCGCCCGCGTCCGGCTGTGGAAACGCGCGACCTCGCTCGGAGGGGTCGAGAGCCTGATCGAGCACCGCGCCTCGATCGAGGGGCCCGGCACGCCCTGCCCGCCGGATCTCCTCCGGCTCTCGGTCGGGCTTGAGGATGCCGAGGACCTGTACCGGGATCTCGACACGGCGCTCACGCCCGGCTGAACCGCGCGCGCAGGAGAAGCCGGAGCACGCCGCCCGCCACGAGCCCCCAGAAGGCGGCGCCGATCCCCGCAATCGTAACTCCGGAGGCCGCGACCACGAAGGTCGCAATCGCAGGAAGACGCTCGTCGTCGGAGCCGAGCGCGGCGGCCAGCGAGCTCGCCAGACTGCCGAGAAGCGCAAGTCCCGCGACGGACTCGATGAGGAGCGGCGGGGACGCCGCGACGAATGCGGCCGCGAAACCGGAGAGCAGCCCGAGCGCGATGTAGGACAGGCCGGAGGCAACGCTCGCGATCCAACGTCGCGCCGGGTCCGGCCCGGCTTCCGGGCCGGCGCACAACGCGGCCGTGATCGCTGCGAGATTGATCGTGTGGCCGCCGAACAGCGAGATGAGGCCGCTCGCGAGGCCCGTCGTGACGAAGATCGGGCCGATGGCTGGCTGATAGCCGTTCGCCTGCAGAACGGCGAGACCCGGCACGTTCTGGGATGCCATGGTGACGATGAAGAGCGGCAGCGCGATCCCGATCGTCGCATCGAGCGAGAAGGTCGGCGGCACCAGGACGGGATGCGGCGCGAGGTTGGCGAGGGCGTCCGTGGGCAACGGCGTCGCCACCGCGACGATCGCTATCGTCAGCGCGACGGCGATCGGCACGGCGTAGGACCGCGCGACCCGGAGCGCGACGGCCCAGACCACGATCACGGGCAAGGCGAGGGTCGGCAGCGCGGCGGCCGCGCGAACGGGCGCCGTGCAGAGCCCAAACAGGATGCCGGCCAGCATCGCGCTCGCGAGCGCCGGCGGAATACCGGCGACGGCCCGGCCGAACGGGCGCCAAAGCCCTGCGGCAACAATCAGCGCGGCCGCGGTGAGATAGGCGCCGACGGCCACGGTATACCCTCCGGCCGGCGCCGCCGTCGCGATCAGGAGCACGGCGCCCGGGGTCGACCAGGCGATCGCGATCGGCATGCGGGTCGCCCTCCCGAGCCCGATCGCGACGAGCCCCTTGACGACGAGAAGCACCAGGAGCCCGGACGCCGCCTGCTCGTGGGTCGCGCCGACGGCCTCGTAGCCCTTCAGCACCACCGCGAAGGTCGAGGCGTAGCCGACCATCGACACAAGGACGCCGGCAGAGATGGGTTGAATCATGAGGACGCCATAGGGCTGTCCGACGGGGGCGTCATCCCGGGCTGGGAATGCGATCGGCCGTTCATTATGGACGCGGCGGTGCATCGCGCGCGCCGGACCTTCGACGATACCGATGAAGCTTTTCCGCGAAATCCTGGTGATGCCGAGCCAGGGTCTCGCGAACGGCGTCGCTGCAACGCCGGGTCGCAAGCTGCGCCTCGGGCTGTTCCGAGGCGGTCCGGTCTGGCCGTTCTTTTACCTCCAGGTGCTGGCCCGTCATTGCCGCGGGCCGGTGCCCGTTCCTTTCGATCGCAAGCCACACCGCGCGTCGGCGCCCGCAACCGGCCGGATCGCCGAGGCCGTCTGGTGCGGTCCCATCTCGCCGCATTACGGGCACATGGTCGCGGATTTCGCGATGCGGGTCGCGGCCTCCGCCGATGGCCGGCCCGACCTGCCGCTTCTGTTCAGCTTTTGGCCCGAGCCGGGAGAGGAACCGCCTGAGTTCTTCTGGGAGATCGTCGATCATCTCGGTGTGGCTCGGGAGCGCGTGAGGCTCGTGCGCGAGCCCACTCGCGTCGGCCGGCTTTGGGTGGCGCCGCAGGCCGAGCGCCTGGGCGGCAAGGGTCCGAGCCCGAGGCATCTCGACCTGATGGATCGGATCGTGGCGCGGCACGGCACGCCGCAGCAGGACATCGACGTCCTGTTCGTCTCTCGCGCCCTTCTCGGAGACGGGCGGCTTGCCGGGGAGGCCTATCTCGACGCCAT
>JAFAPJ010000323.1 GCA_019247255.1 Methylobacteriaceae bacterium
CGGGTCGCGGCGATGCTGCTGCTCACGCTCCGAGGCACCCCTACTATGTATTACGGCGACGAGATCGGCCTCGGGAAGGTCGAGATCCCGGCTGATCGCGTCCAGGATCCGTGGGAGAAGAACGAGCCCGGCCTCGGCTTCGGCCGCGACCCGGAGCGGACCCCGATGCAATGGGACGCGACGGCGGGGGCCGGCTTCAGCACGGTCGAGCCCTGGCTGCCGCTGGCGCCCGGCCACCAGGACACGAACGTCGCGACGCTCTCGGGCGACCCGCGCTCGATCCTGTCGCTCTATCGCGCGCTCATCCGGCTGCGGGGCGCGACGCCGGCCCTGGCGATCGGCGATTACGAGCCGGTCGAACTCGAGGGCGCGCTCTTCGCGTTCCGCCGCACCTATGGGGGCGACACGGTCGAGGTCGTGCTCAATCTCGGTTCGGAGCCGGTCACCGTGCAGCTGTCCGACCGGTCGGAGCCTTGCGAAATCCTCCTTTCCACCCATCTCGACCGAACGGGGTTCGAACCTGGTCCGGAACTTGCGCTGCGCTCCGACGAGGGCGTGATCGTGCGGAAGCGTTAAGGTCTCCGAGCGATCTTTGTGCTGCGGCGCAGCATAGCTGGGCAGTGGAACCGAGGTACCCTGGCCGGAGTTGGCTGGGGTCGGCGACAGACGAGGGTCACTTGGTCGAGCGGGGACAGCGGCGGGCCCGGCCATGAATGCCGTGCCGTCTTTCGCAGGTGCGAGATCGGCGACGGTCGGCGCACATTTCGGCGGCCTCGACGAGGCGCTCGCCGCCAAGCTCGGTTCGCGGGGCGAGCTGCCCGATGCGGCCCGGAAGATCCTCTATGTCACGTCCGAGATGACCGACTTCGTCAAGGCGGGCGGCCTCGGCGACGTGTCGGCAGCGCTGCCGCGAAGCCTCGGCCGGCTCTACGACGTCAGAGTCCTGATTCCAGGTTACCGGCAGGTCACGGCGCTGCATCCCGACATCGAGGTCGTGGCGCGGCTGGAGGCGGCGTTCGGACTTCCGGCCTGCGATCTCGGCCGCGTACGCTCGCCGGACGGGCTGACGATCTACATCATCCTGTGCCCTGAGCTCTATGACCGCGAGGGCTCGCCCTACGGCGACGCGCACGGCGTGGATTGGGCCGACAACGACATCCGCTTCGCCCGGCTCGGGCTCGCGGCGGCGCAGCTCGCGAGCGGCCGTCACGACCTCGGCTGGACGCCGAACCTCCTGCACCTCAACGACTGGCCCTCGGCGCTGGCTTCGGCCTACGTCGCCTGGAAGGGCTGGCGCGTCCCGAGCGTGCTCACGATCCACAACCTCGCCTATCAGGGTCTCTTCGACCGGACGCGGCTCTCGCCGCTCGGCGTGCCGGACACGGCCTTCCAGATCGACGGGGTCGAGTTCTACGGCAAGCTCTCCTTCCTGAAGGCCGGCATCGTGTACGCCTCGCACGTCACGACCGTCTCGGAGACCTACGCGCAGGAGATCACGACGCCCGAGATGGGTTGCGGGCTCGACGGCCTGCTCCGCCGCCGCGCCGCCGAGGGGCGGCTCACCGGCATCCTGAACGGCATCGACGAGAGCTGGGACCCCCGCACGGACGGCCATCTCGGCGCGTCGTTCTCGCCCGAGGATTGGCGCGGCAAGGCCGCGAACGCCGACGAGGTCCGCAAGGAGTTCGGGCTCGCGGTCTCGCGCGGCCCGCTCTTCGCGGTCGTGTCCCGCTTGGTTCACCAGAAGGGCGTCGACCTCGCGATCGAATCGACCGAGAGCATCGTCCGGCAAGGCGGGCAGGTGGTCGTGACGGGCCGCGGCGAGGCGCCGCTCGAGAACGGGCTTCTGCAGCTCGCCCAGCGCTATCCGGGCCAGGTCGGCGTCCGCATCGGCTACGAGGAGAGCACGGCCCGACGCATGTTCGCGGGCAGCGACTTCCTGCTCATGCCGTCCCGTTTCGAGCCGTGCGGCTTGAGCCAGATGTATGCGCAGAGCTTCGGCTCGCTCCCGATCGCGCGGGAAACGGGCGGCCTCGCGGACACGATCGAGGACGGGGTCACGGGCTTCCTGTTCCGCGATCCGGCGCTCTACGCCCTTCTCGGCGCGATCTACCGGGCTGTCGACGCCTTCAAGTCGCGGCGCAAGCTGAACACGATGCGCCGGGCCGCCATGAGCCGGAACTTCCAGTGGACGCGCTCGGCGGCCGGCTACGCCGACGTCTACGGTCGGGCGATGAGCGACCGGGTCGCGGCCTGATCAGGCGGCCGCGTCCGCGAGCCCGCCCTGGCGCTCGATGAAGGCGCTCACGACCTCGACCCCTACCCCTCGGCGCAGGTCGGTGAAGACGTAGGGCCGGCCTCGCCGCATGCGCTGCGTATCGGCCTCCATCACGCTGAGATCCGCCCCGACGAGGGGCGCAAGGTCCGTCTTGTTGATGACGAGAAGGTCGGAGCGGGTGATGCCCGGACCGCCCTTGCGCGGGATCTTCTCGCCGCCCGCGACGTCGATGACGTAGATCGTGAGGTCCGCGAGCTCGGGCGAGAAGGTCGCCGCCAGGTTGTCGCCGCCGGATTCGATGAGGATCAGGTCGAGCCCCGGGAAGCTCCGGCGCATGGTGGCGATCGCCGCGAGGTTGATCGACGCGTCCTCCCGGATCGCGGTGTGGGGGCAGCCGCCCGTCTCGACCCCGAGGATGCGCTCCTCCGGCAGCGCGCCCGCGACCGTCAGGATGCGCGCGTCCTCCTTCGTGTAGATGTCGTTCGTGATGGCGCAGAGGTCGTAGCGGTCGCGCAGACGCTTGCAGAGCGCCTCCATGAGCGCCGTCTTGCCCGAGCCGACCGGCCCGCCGATGCCGACCCGGAGGGGCCCGTTCGCGGATGCGCTCATGAGCGGAACAGCCTCGTATACTGGGTTTCGTGGAGCATGGCGCCGAGATCGGCCCGCAGCGTCGCGCCGCCGACCTCGTCGAGCCCCGCGATCTCGGCTTCGGCCGCGACGCGCCCGAGCGCCGGGACCAGGCCGGCGACGACGCGCTGGCCGGCGGTTTGGCCGATCGGCGCGAGGCGGATCGCCGCCGAGACGAGCGCCTGGGCGAGCGCGGTCAGGTAGGCCCGCAGCGTCACGCCGAGCGGCAGGCGGTGGCTGCCGGCAGCGAGCCCGAGCGCGACCGGGTAGGCGACCTCGTCGAGCCTCCCGGCGGCTTCTGACAGGGCAGGGTGCGGCCAGGTCGCCGCGACCGCGTCCAGGAAAGAACGGCCCTGCTGGCTCGTCTCGAGGCGCAGCTCCGCCGCGGGCGCGAGGGCGAGCGCGAGGTCGTTCACCTCGCCGATCGCGGTCCAGTCCGCCGCGAGCGTAGCCCGGTAGGAGGCCGCGCACAGGATCGCGTCGCTGCGGCCGAAGCCCTCGACGAGGAGGCTTTCGAGCCAGGTCGCGAGGCTGTCCTCGTCCCGCACGTCGCCCGCCTCCACGGCCCATTCGAGCCCGTGGGAATAGGCATATGCTCCGACCGGGAAGCCCGGCGAGAGCCAGGCGAGAAGCGGGACGACGGGGTCAGGCGCCATGCCGGTGCCCGCCACCGGCGTGAGCGTGCCCATGGTCGTGGTGATCGTGGTCGTGCGCGCCCGCGTGGTCGTGACCGTGATGGTGATGATCGTGGGCGTGGTCGTGCCCGCAGCCGCAGGCGCCATGATCGTGGTCGTGCGCATGTCCATGCCCGTGATCGTGCGCATGTCCATGCCCGTGGTCGTGCCCATGGCCATCATGGTGGCCGTGCCCGTGATCATGGCCATGGCCATGCGCGTGATCGTGCCCGCCCGCATAGGCGCCCTTCTCGGGCCGGAACGGCCGCTCGACCCGGGTCGCGGTCGCGCCGAGGCCGCGTACCATCTCGGCGAGCACGTGGTCGTCCGCGATGTAGAGCGCATCCGCCGTGATCTCGGTCGCGACGTGCCGATTGCCGAGATGCCAGCCGACCCGCATCAGCCGCAGCGGGTTCTCCGTGCGGATCTCGAGGAGCGGCTCGGGCGCGGCCCGGATGGCGACGAGCCGGCCGTCCTCGAGCTTCACGGCGTCGCCGTCGTCCAGCACCCCGGCCTTCTCGAGGTCGAGCAGGAAGGCGAGCCCGCCATCCGCCTCCATGGCAACCCGGCGACGGTGCCGGGCCTCGTGGTCGAGCGTGACGGTGTCGGCGACTCGGTCCGGCTTCACGGCCGGACGTCGGACGATGGCGGTGGCGCGCAGCATGGGCGATCCTTGGGCGGGTGAGCACGTCGCGACCTGCCCGGACGGACGGCGCCGGCCGGGGCTCGCGCGATTGCCACGTTGGAAACGACGATCTACGACTTCAGTAACCCGGAGGAAACGCCGATGAAACGGCTCGTGATCGCGGCGCTCGCTCTCGCCGCCAGCCTCGTTCCTGCCGCCGCGCAGACCAAGATCAAGATCATGGTCGGCGGCCTCGACAAGCAGATCTACCTGCCGGCGAAGCTCGCCGAGCGGCTCGGCCACTTCAAGGAGGAGGGGCTCGAGGTCGAGCTCTTCAATTCGAATTCCGGCTCTCAGGCCGCAACCGCGCTCCTCGCCCGCGAGGTCCAGGGCGTCGTCGGCTTCTATGATCACACGATCGACCTGCAATCGAAGGGCAAGTTCATCACGAACGTGGTGCAGCTTCTGGCGACGCCGGGCGAGGTTCAGCTCGTGACCGCCAAGGACGCCGAGAAGTTTTCCCAGCCCGCCAACTGGAAAGGGCAGGCGCTCGGCGTCACGGGGCTCGGCTCCGCGACCGATTTCCTGACCCGGGCGCTCGCCGCGAAGGCGGGATTGAAGATCCAGGACGTGACCCTCGTGCCCGTCGGCGCCGGAGATACGTTCCTGCAGGCGCTGTCGCAGGGCAAGATCGTGGCCGGCATGACCACGGAGCCGACCGTCGCGCGCGCCGTGAAGCAGGGCGTCGCGAAGGTCGCCTTCGACATGCGCACGCCCGAGGGCACGCGCGCGGCGCTCGGCGGCGACTACCCGGCCTCCTGCGTCTACATGGATGCGGGCTGGCTCAAGGAGAACCGTGAGACGGCCCAGAAGGTCGTCAACGCCTTTGTCAAGACGCTGAAATGGATCGGGACGCACTCTCCTGAAGAGATCGCCGACCAGATGCCCAAGGATTACTATGCGGGCGAGCGTGACCTCTACGTACAGGGCCTGCGGGAGAGCCGCGGAATGTACTCGCCCGATGGCGTGCTCACCCAGGCCGCCGCCGAGAACGTGCTCGCGACGCTGAAATCCTACAACCCGGCCCTGCAGCAGAAGACGATCGACCTGTCGAAGACGTTCACGACCGAGTTCGTCCAGCGCGCCAACGCGACCCATTGATGAGCGCCGCCCTGGCATCCGGCCCGATGGCCGGCGATTCCGCCGTCGCGCTCGACGGCGTCGCGCGCCGCTTCGTGACGCCGGCGGGCGACGTCCTGTCGGCGCTGGAGGATTTCGACCTCTCGATCGCCCCGGGCGAGTTCTGCGCGATCGTCGGGCCGACAGGCTGCGGAAAATCGACGACGCTCGGCCTCATCGCCGGCCTCGCGCGCCCGCAGGCCGGGTCCGTCCGGGTCTTTGGGGCGCCGGTCTCGGGCGTCGACCGCCGGGTCGGATTCGTGTTCCAGCAGGACGCGGTGTTTCCCTGGCGCGACGTCCTGGCGAACGTCTCGGCCGGCCCTCGCTTCCGCGGCGTCGGCCGGTCGCGGGCCGAGGAGGAGGCGCGCGACTGGATCGACCGCGTGCATCTGCGCGGCTTCGAGAAGAGCCTGCCGCACCAGCTCTCGGGCGGCATGCGCAAGCGGGTCGCGCTCGCCCAGACCTTCATCAACAAGCCCGAGATCCTGCTCATGGACGAGCCCTTCTCGGCGCTCGACGTGCAGACCCGCGAGCTGATGCAGGAGGAGCTGCTGCAGCTCTGGTCCGCCAACAGGGCGGCGGTCCTGTTCGTCACGCACGACCTCGACGAGGCGATCCTGCTCGCGGACCGGGTCGCGGTCCTGACCTCCCGGCCGGCCCGGGTGAAGTCTGTCCATGCGATCGACCTGCCCCGGCCGCGCGCCATCGCAACCCTGCGCTACGACCCCCGTTTCATCGAGATCGCGCGGCTCATCGCCGAGGATCTCCGCGCGGAGGTTCTCAAGGCCCGCGCGGCGCATTGAGGCCCATCCCATGGCGAACGTCGCGACCTTGCCCACCGCCCGCGCGCCCGACGCGCGCTCGCCCGCGCCGGAACCCTTGCGCATCGAGTCGCTCGCCGACCGCCAGCGCCGGCGCCGGCGGCTCGTTCTCGCGCTCCGGCTGGCGGTGCTGGTGTTCCTCGTCGGCGGCTGGGAGCTCGGGGTGCGGGCGGGCGCCATCGATCCGTTCTTCTTCGGGCAGCCCTCCGCGATCGCGGACAAGCTCGTCGATTGGAGTGTGAACGGGACGTCGATCGGCCCGCTCTGGTGGCAGGTCGGGGTCACGATCTACGAGGCGGGCGCCGGCTTCCTCATCGGCGCGGTGCTCGGCGTGCTCTGCGGCATCGCGCTCGGCCGCAACGCGCTCCTCGCCGACGTCTTCTCCATCTACATCAAGGTCGCGAACTCGATCCCCCGGGTGGTGCTCGGGTCCATCTTCATCGTGGCGCTCGGGCTCGGCTCGCCCTCCAAGATCGCGCTCGCGGTCGTCATGGTGTTCTTCGTCGTGTTCGCGAACGCCTTCCAGGGCGTGCGGGAAGCCGACAAGAACCTCATCGCCAACGCGCGCATCCTCGGGGCCACGCGCTGGCAAATCACGCAGGCCGTCGTGATCCCGTCCGCGCTGTCCTGGATCCTCGCGAGCCTCCACGTCAGCTTCGGCTTCGCGCTCGTCGGGGCGATCGTCGGGGAGTTCCTCGGAGCCCGCGAGGGCATGGGTCTCCTTATCGCGACCGCGCAGGGCGCCTTCGACGCGAACGGCGTCTTCGCCGCCATGATCGTCATCGCGGTCGTGGCGCTCCTGGCCGAGGGGCTGCTGACGCTCCTCGAGAACCGGCTCCTGAGCTGGCGGCCGGAGAAGAGCGCGGGCGAGTAGAAGGGCGCGAGCCCCCGTTCAGGCGCTCCTTCAACTCCGCGCGCGGCCGGAACGGGAGCGAGCGTCCGTCATTTGCCTCCCGCGGCGCGTGAGGCCGAACGAGGGACGGATGGCGGACGGCGATGCCGAGTGCCGGATCGAGAATTTCGCCCTCATCGGCGATTGCGAGACCGCGGCGCTCGTGGGGCGCGACGGCTGCGTCGCCTGGCTCTGCTGGCCGCGCTTCGATTCGGATGCCTGCTTCGCATCCCTTCTCGGCTCCCGCGAGAACGGCCATTGGCGCATCGCTCCGACCGATCCGAACCCGGAGGTCAGCCGGCGCTATCGCGAGGGCAGCCTCATCCTCGAGACGACCTTCGAGACGACGTCCGGCGCCGTCCGACTGATCGATTTCATGCCGCCCCGCGGCGAGGCCTCCGACGTCGTGCGCATCGTCGAGGGCGTCTCGGGCGAGGTCGAGCTCGCGATGGAGCTGACCGTCCGGTTCGGCTACGGCCGGGTCGTGCCCTGGGTGACCCGGCTCGAAGACGGGACGCTGCGCGCCGTCGCCGGTCCCGACATGGTGGTCTTGCGCACGCCCGTGCCGTTCGAGGGCGCGGACATGGCGACCGTCGCGCGCTTCACCGTGCGCCCCGGCGAGCGGGTGCCTTTCGTCCTGACCTACCAGCCGTCGCACCGGCCTATTCCCGGCCCGGTGGACGCCGAGGCGGCCCTCGCCGACGCGGCTGCCTTCTGGGCGGAGTGGAGCGGGCGCTATGAGGCACCCGCGGGCGATGTCCCGCCCCATTGGGACGAGGCGATCCGGCGCTCGCTCCTGACCTTGAAGGCGCTGACCTACCGGCCGACCGGCGGCATCGCGGCCGCCGCCACGACCTCGCTGCCCGAATGGATCGGCGGCGGCCGCAACTGGGATTACCGCTATTGCTGGCTGCGCGATGCCGCCTTGACCTTGCAGGCGCTCGTCGGCGCGGGACATTACGGCGAGCTGCGCGCCTGGCGCGACTGGCTGCGACGCACGCTCGCAACGCAGCCGCGTCGCGTGCAGATTA
>JAFAPJ010000210.1 GCA_019247255.1 Methylobacteriaceae bacterium
GCCACGCGTCCGCGCAGCTCCGCGGCGAGCGCCTTCCCGTCGAGGATGCGGGCCGTCACGCCGCTCCGCCTCCGGATCGGTCGGGCCGCATCAGATCACGTTCGGGTAGAGATAGAGCTCGATCAGCCGCTGCACGAAGAAGATGAGCAGGAGGAGGATGATCGGCGAAATGTCGATGCCGCCGAGATTGGGCAGGACCCGGCGGATCGGCCGCAGCGCGGGCTCCGTGAGTGCGTAGAGGAAGTTCCAGATCGCCCGCACCGCGTCGTTGCGCATGTTCACGACGTTGAAGGCGACGAGCCAGCTCATCACGGCCGAGGCGATCAGCAGCCAGACGTAAAGCTGCAGGGCCAGCATGATGACGTCGAGGAGGGCGCGCATGTTGTCCTGGCTGGCGGGAGGGAAAGCGTGGCCGCCCGTTTAGCGGCGCCCTCCCCGGGCGACAACCCGCAGCCGGGTGCACGCGGCCGCGCCGCCCGCGGCGGCGTTGACACGGCTCGACCGCCCGCCCTACAAGGCCAGCCCTGACCGGGGCTGTAGCTCAGATGGGAGAGCGCTGCAATCGCACTGCAGAGGTCAGGGGTTCGAATCCCCTCAGCTCCACCAAGTATTCCTGTCTAACTCGCGTTGTTCCAGGCCGTCCTGAATAGTCTCGCTTGTCTCGAGACTTAGCCGCGGGCAGCAGCTTGATCTGGCGTCTCTTCGGTGACTTTGCCCAGCTTGGTCGCACGATTTAGGGCATGGTCTCTGAGCCGGCAAAACTCGTTTCGAAAGATGTGGCGCCGTGAGGGGCGATGCTGAGGCGATTGTTGGATTGGCTCTTTCGCGACCGCGCGACCGGTCAGTACGTGGTCGCGCAATGGCCCAACCTGTCTTTGTCGTTGTTCGGGGTCTGCGCGCTCATCGCGATCGTCGGGGCCGGAACGCCCCTGGCGCTTTGGGCGGAGATCGCATCGCGCGTCTGCCTCGTTTGGTGGGCCGCCGACGAGCTGCTGCGCGGCGTCAATCCCTGGCGACGCTGCCTCGGGGCCGCAATCCTGATCTGGCTCGGGCTGCAGGCCTTCGCATGATCACGTCAGTGGTTCGGAGGCGCCGCCCGCGGGCAGCACATCGGATCAGCTGATCCCGAGCGCCCGTTCCTGCTCGGTCCAGACCGGTGAGAGTTCGGAGAGATTGCGCACACCGATGCCGCGCGGCAGACGACCTTCGACGATCGCGCGCACGACGCTGGGGGCGAGCTGCGCGAGCGACAGGGTCATCTGGACCGAGCGCTCCGACAGCCTCTCGCGGGAGGCGATCGCGGCCGGACCCGCGATGCGTGCCTCGATCAGCTCGCTCATCCAGGCACGCCCGGTCGCGATCGCCTTCAGGATGCGAGCTCGATCTTCGGCCTTCATGGGCCGGTGAGTTCCGCCCGCCCTTTCGGGCGGCACGACGATTTCGCGCTGCCGAGTGAATGAGGTGTTTGTCCAAGGAACGATGACCGGCTCACGATCATCGGTCAGGCGAATCTCTAACCGGTCCGGGTGCACGACGAGACGGGCAAGGTGGCGCTCGATCAATGAGGGAGGATCGAGCTCCGAGCTATCGGTGTGGGTCGAGCGTAGCGCCTGAACGACCTTCGCCTCGATCTCCGCGGCCGGGAGGCCTCGCACCGAGCTGGCCCTCTCGCCGCGCAGCAGGTTCCGGCTCACGTAGTAGCGATAGCGATGCTGGCCCTTGCGAGTATGGCTCGGGGTCAGCACGGTCCCGTCCGAGTCTCGGATGCGGCCCTTGAGGAGGTGGGACCCGGCCAGCGGGGAGCCGGCAGCGCGGCGCGCCTTCGCGGCGAGTAGCTCCTGCACGGCCGCGAAGATCGCCTCGTCGACGATCGCGGGATGCTGCCCTTCGTGCACCTGATCCTTGTGCGCGAGCCGCCCGACGTAGATTGGGTTCGCGAGAAGGCGATAAAGATGCCCGCGGCTGAAGGGCTTGCCGCCCGTGGGCCGGCCCGCCCCGTCCCGCCTCTCGGGGATGGTGATCCGGGCGTGGTCGAGCCACGCCTTGAGGCGGCTCACGGTTCCAAGCTCAAGGTAGCGAGCGAACAGGCATCGCACGATCTCGGCATGCGCCTCGACGACGTGCAGGGCTCGGCTCTCGACCCGGTAGCCGAGCGGCACGACCCCGCCCATCCAGATCCCCTTCCGCTTGGACGCCGCGATCTTGTCGCGGATGCGTTCGCCGGTGACCTCCCGTTCGAACTGCGCGAAGGAGAGCAGCACGTTCAGCGTAAGCCGCCCCATGCTAGTCGTCGTATTGAAGGCCTGGGTCACCGACACGAACGAGACGACATGTGCGTCGAACAGCTCGACGAGCTTGGCAAAGTCGGCGAGCGAGCGGGTGAGCCGATCGACCTTGTAGACCACCACGACATCGACCCGCCGGGCCCGGATCTCGGCGAGGAGCTTCTGGAGCGCGGGCCGCTCGATCGATCCGCCCGAGAACCCGCCATCGTCATAGCGGGCCGGCAGCAGCCGCCAGCCCTCATGCGCCTGGCTCTTCACGTAAGCCTCCGCCGCCTCACGCTGGTTCTCGAGGGAGTTGAACTCCTGCTCGAGCCCGTGCTCGGTCGAGACCCGGGTATAGATGGCACAGCGCACGAGAGGCCTCATGCGGGCGCCTTGGCATCGGTCTTCGATCCCGCCTTGGCTCGCAGGCCGAAAAAACGCGGGCCGTTCCACTTGGTCCCGGTGATTGCCTGGGCGACCTCCGACAGGTTTCGGTAAGTTCGGCCCGACCAGGCGTAACCCGTCTCGAGCGCCATAACGCTGTGCATGGCGCCTTGCCATTCCCGCACGAGCAGCGTTCCGGGCTTCCTGCCGAGGAGCTCGGGAAGGGGGATCACGGGTCCGCCCTCCCCCGCCATCCGGTCGAGCGCCCGAGCGGTCTCCCGGTCGAGCGCACCGAGTACCTGTTCCTGCAGGCGGCAAGCGAGAGCGCGACGAAGCAGCGCCGGCGAGAGGCCGGGCGGGGCCGCCCGGCCGAACGCTCGCCGCCAGTGCGCCGAGAGTTCGGTCGCGCCCATCCCGCCGAGCCGGTCGAGCTCGAGCTTGAGCCGGCCCGGCGAGATCCGGGTCGCACGCGCCCGCGTCACGCGATGGCCTCGGCCCGAGCCTCAGCCTCGGAGCTGCGGCTCCGCGGCGGTGCCGGCGGCACGATTCGATACGCCG
>JAFAPJ010000171.1 GCA_019247255.1 Methylobacteriaceae bacterium
CCTCCGGCGTCCTCGGGACGCGTCGCGTCGCGCGCGCTGAGCCCGACGGGCATACGCTCATCGTCTCGACGAACCAGACGCACGCGACGAACATCTCGCTCCTGAAGGACGGCGGCGGCTACGACCCCGTGAAGGACTTCGCGCCGCTCGGCGGCCTCGCGGATCTGCAGCACCTGCTCGTCGTCCGCCGCGACTTCGAGACCGCGAGCGTCCCCGACCTCATTGCGCTCGCCAAGGGGCGGGCCGCCTCCGGAGCGAAGCTCACCTGCGCGTCCACGGGAATCGGGTCGGCCTCCCATCTCACGATGGAGCTCTTCAAGACGCGGACCGGGACCGACTTCGTCCACGTGCCCTACCGCGGTTCCGCGCCCTTGCTCCAGGACATCGTGGGCGGGCGCGTCGACCTGAGCTTCGCGACCGTGCCGACCGTCCTCGGCCAGGTCCGTGATGGTGCCCTGCGCGCGCTCGGCGTGGCCTCGCCCAACCGGTCGGTCCACATTCCGGACCTGCCGACGCTCGCCTCGGTCGGCGTCGCGGGCGTCGAGGCGGATGCCTGGATTGCCGCCTTCGCGCCGGCCGGCATCGCCCCGGCGATTCGCGACGCGTGCCGGACCATCCTCGCCGCGGCGCTCGGGCGACCGGAGGTGGCGGCGGAGATCGCCCGCCAGGGTGCGAACCCGAACTGGCGCGATCCCGACGCCTTCGCGGCTTTCCAGCGGGCGGACGTGACGCGCTGGGCCGAGGTCATCAAGGCCGCGAACGTCACGGTGGAGTAGCCGTGAGCGGCTCCGCGCTCGTCACGGGCGCAGCCGGCTTCATCGGCACCGGAATCGTCCGGGCCCTGACGTCGAGCCCGGACATCGGCGAGGTGATCGGCTTTGACCGCGAGGCTGCCGCGGGGGTGTCCCTGCGCGGCGACATCGCGGACGTCGCCCGTGTCGCCGGCGACTGTCCGGCCCCGGCGATCGTGATCCATTGCGCCGGCATCACCACGGCGGCCTGCGAGCGCGATCCGGCGGAAGCCTACCGGGTGAACCTCGAGGGCACGCGTCGGCTGCTCGCCTGGTGCGCCACGCTGCCCTATCGGCTGCGCTTCGTGTTCACGAGCTCGGTCGCGGTGTTCGGCGGCGGCGCGAATCGCGTCGACGAATCGAGCGCTGTCGCGCCGGCCTCGACCTACGGCACCG
Source organism: Methylobacteriaceae bacterium (assembly GCA_019247255.1). Lineage (GTDB taxonomy): Bacteria > Pseudomonadota > Alphaproteobacteria > Rhizobiales > Beijerinckiaceae > Enterovirga. The sequence goes on from JAFAPJ010000171.1 coordinate 1,188, forward strand.
TGAAGGCCGCGGCCGAGCTCCTCGTGCTCGACGCCGCGCGCCGCGGCGAGGTCGACGGCATGGTCCTGCGGCTTCCCGTCACCATGGTCCGCACCATGAGGAGCGGCCGGCCAGGCGCCGGCTACCTGTCCGACCTCGTGGTCCATGCAGTCGAGCGCCGCCCCTTGGTGGCCCCGCTCCCGCCGGACCAGCCGATCCCCGTCGCTGGGAGCCGCGACGTCTTCGCCGCGCTCGCGGACGCGGCGGTGCGGACCGACCTGCCCGGCCGCGTCCTGCATGTCGCGGCACGGTCGCTCACGGGACACGACGTGCTCGCGGCCCTGCGCGACCGCGGCTTCGATCCCCAGGTCCGGTTCGAGCCTGACCCGACCATCGAGGCCCTGACGACCGGCTGGCCGAAGATGTTCGAGAGCCTCTATGCGGACGATGGCGGCTTCGGCCCCGCCGCGTCGCTCGACGCCATTCTCGACGGCTATCTCGGCGCTCTCCCCGGATCTCTCGCCGGGGCGCCAGGCTCGTAGGGTCACCGCGAGCCTGGGGATGAGGCCCGCAAACGAAAAAGCCCGCCGGGTCGGTCGACCGCGGCGGGCTTCATCTTGGTTGCGGGGCTAGGATTTGAACCTAGGACCTTCAGGTTATGAGCCTGACGAGCTACCGGGCTGCTCCACCCCGCGGCAAACTGTATACAACCCATGATCCGGACGAGACCGGGGCTGGGTCGTGCATGAAGAGGGATTGTCCTTGGCTGGTCCGGCGATGACCTACTCTCCCGGGCCTTGAGACACAGTACCATCGGCGCTGAGGAGTTTAACGGCCGAGTTCGAGATGGGATCGGGTTTAGGCTCCTCGCTCAGATCACCGGACCGGCGAAGGACAATGGCAAGCACGAATGACCGGCGACGCGCACGAGGCGCAGAGCAGGTCAGAATGGTCGTCGGTGTGGTCCACGGACATGGACCATGAGAATGATCAAGCCGATCGGGCGATTAGTACCGGTAAGCTCAACGCGTCACCGCGCTTGCACACCCGGCCTATCAACGTGGTCGTCTTCCACGGCCCTCAAGGGAGTTCTCGTTTCGAGGTGGGTTTCCCGCTTAGATGCCTTCAGCGGTTATCCCGTCCGTACATAGCTACGCTGCACTGCGGCTGGCGCCACAACAGCTCCACCAGAGGTACGTCCATCCCGGTCCTCTCGTACTAGGGACAGATCCTCTCAA
>JAFAPJ010000230.1 GCA_019247255.1 Methylobacteriaceae bacterium
CCTGGACGTCCTGATCGACGCTCCGCTCGAGCGCGTCGGGCAGGCCTGGCGATTCGTGGAGGAGGCCTGCGCGCGCCATGGATCGCGCCCGACATTCACGACGCCGCGACGTCGACCGAACGCTTCGTGACCCGCGTCCGGGCGGCAGGGATTAGCCTGCCGTGAGCGACGCGACGGCTCCGAAGCCAGACCGGACCTAGGGCCAGCGCACCGTCGGGGGCAGCGAGGACAGGATGGAGGCGACGTTGCCGCCGGTCTTGAGCCCGAAGATCGTGCCGCGGTCGTAGAGCAGGTTGAACTCGACGTAGCGGCCGCGGCGCACCTGCTGCTCGGTGCGATCCGCCTCGGTCCAGGGCGTCGTCCAGTTCCGGCGCACGATCGCCGGGTACACCGCCAGGAACGCCTCGCCGACCGCGCGCGTGAAGGCGAAATCGCCCTCCGGATCGCCGGACCAGAGATTGTCGTAGAAGATGCCGCCGACGCCGCGCGGCTCGTTGCGGTGGCGCAGGTGAAAGTAGGTGTCGCACCAGGCCTTGAAGCGCTCGTAATCGGCCGCGGGATGGCCGGAGCAGGCCTCGCGCATGGCGGCGTGAAAGGCGACCGAATCGGGATCATCCTGCGTCCGGCGCCGGTCGAGCACGGGCGTCAGGTCCGCCCCGCCCCCGAACCACGGTTTCGTGGTGACGACAAAGCGCGTGTTCATGTGCACGGTCGGGACGTGCGGGTTCCAGGGATGGACGATGAGCGAGATGCCGCCCGCCCAGAAGCGCGGATCGGTCTCGGTGCCCGGGATCTGGGCCCGGAACTCGGGCGCGAACTCGCCATGCACGGTCGAGACGTGGACGCCCGCCTTCTCGAAGACGCGGCCGTGAAGCATCGACATGACGCCCCCGCCGCCCGGCGCGCCCGAATGGTCCTGGCGCTCCCACGGGGTGCGGGCGAAGCGCCCGGGCTCGGGCCGGGCCTCGGGCGCGAAAGGCCCGGGCGCCTCGTCCTCGATCGCCTCGAGGGCCGCGCAGATCCGGTCGCGCAGGGTCGCGAACCAGGCCGGCGCAGCCTCCTGGAAGGACGCGACCGTGTCCCCGCCCGCCGACGGCTGCGCGGCCGCGCTCACGCGACCGCGACGAGGACGTCGGAGGCTTTGACGACGGCCGTCGCCTCGCGGCCGACCGCGAGGCCGAGCTCGTCGACGGCCTCGTTCGTGATGGCGGCCGTGACGACCTGGCCGCCCGCGATCTCGATGCGCACATGCGCCGTCGTCGCGCCCTTCCGGACGTCGACGATCGTCCCCTTGAGCTGATTGCGCGCGCTGATCTTCATGGCGAGTTAGGGTCCAAGGGTTCGGAAAAGGGGCCGAGGAACACGGACGTCGGCCGCGAGCCGCTGGGCTGTAGCGCGGGGGTCCAGCGCTCGCAACCGAACGACGCGGGCGCGAGCGCCCGCGAAGGCTTGTCTCGGCCGCCGCCGCTATGGCAGCGAGGCGAGGCCCGGATCGGCCGGGCCGGATGCCGCGATGAGCCTCGACACGGGACTGCGGGAGCGCATCTTGCGCTCCGTCGAGGACGGCTTCGCCGATCAGGTCGCCTACACGCAGGACCTCATCCGATTCCCGTCGCTGCGCGGCGAGGAGCAGGCGATCCAGGATTTCGTGTTCCGGGCCTTCCGCGAGCGCGGCTTCGCGATGGACCGGTTCGCGATGGATGGGGCCGCGCTCGCCGCGCATCCGGGAGGCGCCCCCGTGACGGCCGAGCATTCGGAGGCGCCGATCGTGGTGGGCATCCACCGCCCGCGCCAGGAAGGCGGCCGCTCGCTCATCCTTCAGGCCCATGTCGACGTCGTGCCGACAGGCCCGGCCGACATGTGGAGCGCCCATCCCTTCGATCCCGTGATCCGGGGCGATTGGCTCCACGGCCGCGGCGGCGCCGACATGAAGGCCGGCCATGCCGCGAACCTCTTCTGCCTGGACGCGCTGCGTCGGATCGGCCTCCAGCCGGCCGCGACCGTCACGGTCGAGTCCGTGGTCGAGGAGGAATCGACCGGCAACGGCGCGCTGATGACGCATCTGCGCGGCTATCGGGCGGATGCCGTCCTGATCCCCGAACCCGAATACGAGAAGCTCGTCCGGGCGAATACAGGGGTCCTCTGGTTCGAGGTGGAGGTGCGCGGGCTGCCCGTCCACGTGCGCGAGATGGGCACGGGCGCGAACGCGATCGACGCCGCCTACCGGGTCGTCGGCGCGCTTCGGACGCTCGAGGCGGCCTGGAACGACCGCAAGGCCGGCCGCCCGCATTTCGAAACGGAAGAGCATCCGATCAACCTCAATATCGGGCGCATCGAGGGCGGCGACTGGGCCTCCTCCGTCCCGGCCTGGTGCCGGCTCGGCTGCCGCATCGCGATCTATCCGGGCGTGTCGGCGCGCGAGGCCGCGGCGGAGATCGAGGCGGCCGTCGCCGGCTTCGCCCGGAGCGACCCCTTCCTCGCCAACAACCCGCCGCGGGTCACCTTTAACGGCTTCTTCGCGGAGGGCTACGTGCTCGACGAGGGCTCCGAGGCCGAACGCGTCCTCGCCGACGCCCATCGTGGCGCCACCGGCCAGCCGCTCGAGAGCTTCATGACGGCCGGATATCTCGATACCCGCGTCCACGCGCTCTACGACCAGGTGCCGGCCCTCTGCTACGGCCCGATCAGCCGCAACATCCACGGGATCGACGAGGCCGTGAGCCTCTCCTCGCTGAAGCGCATCACGGGTGCGATGGCGCTCTTCGTGGCGGAATGGTGCGGAGTCGAGCCGCTTGCCTGACCTCGATCTCGCGGCGCTCGAGGCCGACCCGAAGGTCATCTGGACGGAGGACGTGCTGCGCTTCGGCGACACCGATCTCAATGGCCACGTCAACAACGCCGTGTTCGCCACCATGGCCGAGAGCGGGCGCGTCAACCTCTTCCGCAAGACCTTCGGCATTTGGGCGAGCGCGCAGCGCGACACCTATTTCGTCATCGTCAAGCTCGCGATCGAGTTCCGGTCGGAGCTCCATTATCCGGGCCGGGTGCGCACCGGCACGTGGGTGACCCGGCTCGGCCGCTCCTCGATCGGGCTCGCCCAGGCGATCTGCGGCGACCGCCAGGTCGCGGCGACCGCGGAGGCCGTCTGCGTCCTGATGAGCGCGGCCGAACGGCGGCCAACCCCCTTCCCGCCCGACATGCGCGAGGCGGCCGAGGAGCTGCTCCGTCCCGAGCCGGGCTAACCCTTCCGGCCGGCCGCGGATGCGCGAAGCCCGAAGATCACGTATAGGAGAGGCGCCGCGGAACCCGAGGACGCCGCCGTTGCGGGGCCTTTCCGCCGCTCCATCTAAGCTTGGCCATGCCGATTACATTCAGCTTGTCCGACGACCGCGCGCGCACATCCGTCGAGAGGGCCATCGCCGAGCTCCGGATGGCGCGTCCCGTTCTCCTCACCGGAGCGCAGGGACGCGCGCTTGTCCTCGGGGTCGAGGGACTGAACGTCGAGGACGCGGCCGCGCTCGACGCGCTCGCCGAGGGTCGCGCGCGTCTCGTCCTGCCCGCCGCGCGCCTGCGCCGGCTCGGCCTCGACCGGACCCGCAACGGCTTCGTGGCGCTGCCCCGCATCGACGTCGCCCGCATCGCCCGCCTCGCCTTCGAGCTCGAGGCCAGGATCGACGCGCCGGTCCACGCGACCACTCCCGTCGAGGAGGACGCGCTGGAGCTCGCCCGGCTGTCCCTCGCGCTGCCCGGCGTCGTCGTGCTTCCGCTCGCCTCGGAGAGCTTGGTCGACGACGCGATCCTGCAAGTTGAGGCCGAGGCGGTCCAGGGCTACCGGGAGGCGCGGGCCCGCGACCTGCGCATCGTCGGCCGCGCGCCCGTCCCGCTCGAGAACGCGCCCGACACCGAGTTCGTCGTGTTCCGCGGCGGCGAGGGCCTCCGCGACCAGGTCGCGATTCTGGTCGCGAAGCCGGACTTGCGCGAGCCCGTGACCGTGCGGCTCCATTCGGCCTGCCTGACCGGAGATCTCTTCGGCAGCCTGAAATGCGATTGCGGCGACCAGCTGCGCCGCTCGGTCGGCTTCATGGCCGAGAACGGCGGCGGCATCCTGCTCTATCTCGACCAGGAAGGGCGCGGGAACGGGATCGCCAACAAGATCAAGGCCTACAAGCTGCAATCGCAGGGCTACGACACCTACGACGCGGACGAGATGCTGGGCTTCGGGCCGGATCAGCGGCGCTTCGATTTCGCCGCCGCCATGCTGCGCCAGCTCGGCGTCGAGCGCGTGACGCTCATCACCAACAACCCGGACAAGATCGCGGCGCTCGAGCAATCGGGACTCGAGGTCGTCTCGCACCAGCGCGGGCTCGGCCGCGTGACGGCCGACAACCTGCGCTACCTGGCGTCAAAGCGCGACCGCGCCGGCCATCTGCTGGAGCGCGACCTCGGGCTGCCCCGGGCCGGCAACCAGGACTGAGCCGAGCCGGCGGCATCCGGCCGGCTTCCCGAGTCAGATCCCTTCCGCGCTCCCGTCCGAGCGCGGGTCGTGGCTCGCCTCCACCCGCCCGTCGCGCCGGTGCTTCACGAGAAGCCCGGCATGGCCGAGACCGTCGCTGTAGGGCTGGCCCACCTCCTCGATCTCATGGCCGAGCCGGGCGAGCCCTTCGAGGATCGCGGGATCGAAGCGGTTCTCGACCTTGAGGCTCGTCGAGGTCGAGCCCCAAGTGCGGCCAAGCAGCCAGCGCGGGCGGTCGACGGCCTCGGCCACGCTCTCCTTCAGGTCGGCGTAGCGCGTGAAGATCTGCGCCTGGAATTGCGGCTGCCCGTCGCCGCCCATCGCGCCGTAGACCGCGACCCGGCCGTCGTCGAAGGCCGCGAGGGCCGGGTTAAGCGTGTGGAAGGGCTTGCGGCCGGGCTCGAGCGGGTTCACCGCGCGCGGATCGAGCGAGAACGACGCGCCCCGGTTCTGCAGCTGGATGCCGGTCCGGGGCAGCACGCAGCCCGAGCCGTATTCCCAGTAGAGCGATTGGATGTACGAAACCGCGAGCCCGCTGCGATCGATCGCGCCCATCCAGATCGTGTCGCCGTCCGCGAGCGGGCCCGGGAAGGGCGCCGCGCGGCGCATGTCGATCGCCGCCGCCTCGCGCTCGAGCGTCGTGGACGACAGGATCGCCGCGAGGTCGTGCTTGAGCCGGTCGTAATCGGTCACGACCTGGTCGCGGATCCGGAGCGCCCGTTTCGTCGCCTCGATGAGCCCGTGATGGTGGCGCACGCCTTCCGGCCCTTCGATGCCGAGCCGCTCGTAGATGCCGAGGATCAGGAGTGAGGCGAGACCCTGCGTCGGCGGCGCCTTGTTGTAGAGCGTCGCGCCCCGGATCTTGAGGCTCAGCGGCTCGCGCACGACCGGGCGGTAGCTCGTGTAATCCGCCCGGGTCACCGGCATCGCGAGCTGCTCGAGGTCGGCCCCGATCTCGCGCCCGACATCGCCGCGGTAGAAGTCGTCGAGCCCGGCCGAGGCGAGATGCGACAGCGTCGCGGCGAGCGCCGGCTGGCGGCGGACTGCGCCGCGCTCCGGCCATTTGCCGTCGAGGAGGAAGGTCTCCGCGAAGCCAGGCGCCGCGCGCAGCGCCTCGGGTTCGTTCGGGGCCGTGCGGATCTCGCTCTCCGAGACCGGGCAACCCTGGCCGGCATATCGGATCGCGTCCGCGAGAAGCGCGTCGAGCGGCATCGCGCCGCCGAGGCTCTGCGCGTAATCGAGCGCCGCCGCCCAGCCCCCGACCGCGCCCGCGACCGTGAGCGCGGCGTCCGGCCCCCGGAACGGGATCGTGTCGTAGCCCTTGGCGCGATAGCGCGACGTCGTCGCGAGCGCGCCGGCGGGCCCGCAGGCCTCGATCGCCCGGACGCGGCCCCCCGGCTCCCGGACGACCCAGAAGCCGTCCCCGCCGATGCTGTTCATGTGCGGGTAGACGACCGCGATCGTCGCCGCCATGCCCACCATGGCTTCGAGCGCGGTCCCGCCTTCGGCCAGGATGCCGCGGCCGGTGGCGGTCGCGAGGTGGTGCGGCGCCGCGCAGGCGGCGTTCGGGAAGGTCGGCGTGTCGATCATTGCTGTCCGGACGAGGCGGGGCCACATGATTGCACGGGCCCCGGCCTGTGCGGTAGGGACGCGCCCTCATCCTGGAGCTTCGTGTTGTCCTTGAGCCCGCAGCGTTCGCAGGGGCGCGCCACCCTGACCCTGATCAGCGTCATGGTCCTCATCGGCACGGAAGTGTTCGGCGTGGCGCTGGCGTCGGCCTGGGCGATCGCGGGGCTGTTCGAACTCGGGGCCCCGGTCGGCTACGGGCTGATGGGGCTCTTCAGCCTCGTCGGTCTGTACATCATGGTCCAGCTCTGGCGCCGGGCCGTGCAGGTGGACCGGCGCCGCTAGCGCACGGCGGACCGGCGATGGGCGACCCCGCCGCGGCCTCCGACTGGCGGCGCGAGCGCCGCAGGCGCCTGCTCGCCCATGTCGATCCGGCGCGCGAGACCGGCCTCGAGCTCGGGCCGCGCACGAGCCCGATCGTGACGCGCGAGGACGGGCACGTCCTCTACGCCGACCGGCTCTCGACGCCGGAGCTGCGCGCCTTCTACCGGGACACGATCGAGGCGGGCGAGCTCGATCCGGCGGCCTTCGTCGACGTCGACCTCGTGGTGCCCGACGGCGCCTCGCTCGCGGCCGCTCTCGGTGAGCGCGGACCGGTCGATTACGTCGTGGCGTCCCACGTTCTCGAGCATCTCGCGGATCCCGTCGGCTGGCTCGCCGACATCGCGGCCTGCCTGCGCGAAGGCGGCCATCTCTGCCTCGCGGTGCCCGACAAGCGCTTCACCTTCGACCACCTGCGCGAGCCGACGCTGGCCCGCGAGCTCCTCGGCTGGGCGGT
>JAFAPJ010000232.1 GCA_019247255.1 Methylobacteriaceae bacterium
CCGGTCCTCCGCCTCCATGTGGTCGCGGAAAGAGGGCGCGCGCGCCGCGTCGCCGTAGACGAACCGGCCGTAGATCTCGTCCGCGATGATCCAGAGCCCATGCTGGCGCGCGAGCGCGAGCATCGCCCGGACGTCCGCGTTGCTCGCCGTCCAGCCCGTCGGGTTGGCGGGCGAGTTGATCACGAGCGCGCGGGTGCGCGGCGTGATCGCGGCCGCGAGGCGGTCCAGCTCGAGGAGCCAGCCTCCCGGACCGACGCTCATCGGCACGGAGACCGGTCGCGCGCCGAGGAGCCCGGTCGCGCCGTCGAAATTCGGCCAGGACGGCGTCGGGATGATCACCTCGTCACCCGCGCCCGCGATCATCCTCAGCGCGATCAGCGCCGCATGCATTCCGCCCTGGGTGACGAAGAAGCGCTCGGGATCGGCCGGAACGTCGTAGACCCGCGCGATGTAGCGGGCGAGCGCGTCGCGCAGATCGGGGATGCCGCGCTGGTAGGTGTAGAAGGTCTCGCCATCCGCGAGGGAGCGCCGGGCCGCCTCCGCGATGAAGTCCGGCGTCGGCCGGTCACCCTCGCCCACCCAGAGCGGAATGAGGCCGGGCCGGCCCCGGCCGTAGCTCATCACCTCGACGATGCCGCTCGCGGGCGCGCTCGCGGCTTCGGGCCGGATGGCGGGGCGCGGGGCCGACCAGGGAGCGTTCATGGCTGATTCCCGAGATTGACGCCCGGGTATAGCAGGCGCGGGCGCCCGCGATCAGCCACAACCCCTGATCCGATCCATTCGGCCCCGTGATCAGGCGACGGGCCGGCCGTCGCGGAGAATGTCCCGGATCTCGCCCAGGATCTTCACGTCGGGCGGCGTCTCCGGCGCCTTCTCCGTGTGCAGCTTGAGCCGGTTCATGGCCCGGATGACCAGGAACAGGACGAACGCCACGATGACGAAGTTGATGGACACAGTGATGAAGTTGCCCCAGCCGAGCACGGCGCCCTGCTTTTTGGCGTCCACGTAGGCGAGCCCGGCCTGCCCGGTCGACGTCATGGGGGTGTAGTAGTTCGAGAAATCGAGCCCGCCCGTGACGGCGCCGATCATCGGCATGAAGAGATCGCCCACCATCGAGTCGACGATCTTGCTGAACGCCGCCCCGATGATGACGCCCACCGCGAGGTCGACGACGTTTCCGCGCAGCGCGAACTTCTTGAATTCCTCGAGCATCGAGCGCCCTCCGCCACGAGGGGCACGATAGCGTCGCCGCCGCGGCCCAGCTATTCTCAGGCGCGTGAGCCTGCCGTTTTTTCCATGATCCCGAGCTGGGCCGCCGTTCTGACGGCGCTCGTCTACCTCTGCCTGCTCTTCGCGGTCGCGCATTGGGGCGACATGTCGGGCCGCCGCCTCATGGGACGGCGCTGGCGCCCGACGATCTACGCGCTCGCGCTCGCGGTCTATTGCACCTCTTGGACGTTTTACGGCTCGGTCGGCCTCGCGACGCGCGCCGGGCTCGATTTTCTGGCGATCTATGTCGGACCGATCCTGGTTTTCGGGCTCGGGTACCCGGCGGTCGCCCGCATCATCCGGATCGCCAAATCGCAGAACTCGACCTCGGTCGCCGATTTCATCGCGGCGCGCTACGGCAAGAGCGAGCGCGTGGCCGCCATCGTGTGCGTGATCAGCGTCGTCGGCTCGCTGCCCTACATCGCCCTCCAGTTGAAGGCCGTCTCCTCTTCGCTCGCGGTCTTCCTCGGCAGCGAGGGGGCGCGGCTCGCGGCAGGCGTCCCGCTCTTCAGCGATCTCGCGCTGCTCGTGGCGCTCGTTCTCGCGGGCTTCGCGGTCGCGTTCGGGACGCGCTACGCGGACGCGACCGAGCACCAGGACGGGCTCGTCCTCGCGGTCGCGGTCGAGTCCGTCGTCAAGCTCGCGGCTTTCCTGGCGATCGGGCTCTTCGTGACCTACGCCACCTTCAACGGCTTCTCCGACATCGTCGGGCGGCTCTCGGGCAAGGCGCACGTGCTCGAGGCTCTCGGCCCGAGTTCCGACCCCGTGACCTTCCTCACCATGACGGTGCTGGCCGCCTTCATGGCGCTGCTGCTGCCCCGTCAATTCCACATGGCGGTGGTCGAGAACCGGGCGGCGGGCGATCTGAAGCGCGCCGCCTGGCTGTTTCCGCTCTACCTTGTCGCGATCAACGTCTTCGTCCTCCCGCTCGCGCTCGCAGGACTGCACATGTTTCCGACCGGCGACGTCGACCGCGACATGACGGTCCTGCTCCTGCCGCTCTCCGGAGGCTCCTGGTTCGCCGCGCTCGTGGCCTTCGTGGGCGGCCTCTCGGCCGCCTTTGCGATGGTGATCGTCGATACGGTGGCGGTCTCCATCATGGTGTCGAACCACCTCGTGATGCCGCTCGTGTTGCGGCGGCGCGGCTTCCCGCACGCGCGGGCCGCCGGCAAGCCGAGCCTCGGCCGGCTCGTCCTGGCCACGCGCCGGCTCTCGATCCTGGCGCTCACGCTGCTCGGCTATCTCTACTTCCGGTTCGCCGGGGTGGAGGAGCTCGCCTCCATCGGCCTCCTGTCATTCGCCGCCATCGCCCAGATCGCCCCGGCCTTCTTCGGAGGTCTCGTCTGGCGCAGGGGAACGGCGCTCGGCGCGACCGCCGGGCTGACGATCGGCATTCTCGCCTGGGCCTATACCCTCCTCGCCCCGACGCTTCTCGACGATCTGGGACTGCAGAGCGTCCTGACGGACGGGCCCTTCGGCCTCGCGGCCCTGCGCCCGACGGCGCTCGCCGGAATGGAGCTGCCGCAGCTCGCGCACGGCGTCGTCTGGAGCCTCGGGCTGAACCTCGCCGCCTACGTGATCTTCTCGCTGCTGCGGCCCGCCTCCGCGCTCGAGCGGCTGCAGGCGTCGGTCTTCGTCGGCGAGACCGCGATGCCGATCTCGCCGACGCTCCGCTTCCTGCGCGCGAGCGTCACGATCCAGGAGCTCGGCGACGCGGTCGCTCGATTTCTCGGCGAGGAGCGAACCCGGCTCTCCTTCGAGGGCTTCGCCCGCTCGCGCGGAACGGTGCTCGACCCGAACCGCGAGGCGGACATCCACATCCTGCGCTACGCCGAGCATCTCCTTGCCTCCGCGATCGGCGCGGCCTCCTCCCGCCACGCGCTGTCCCTCGTGCTGCGGCGGCGCAACCTGTCCGGGCGCGCGGCCCTCAGGCTTCTCGACGAGGCCTCCGCGGCGCTCCAGCACAACCGCGACATCCTCCAGCACGCGCTCGATCACGCCCAGCAAGGGATAACGGTCTTCGACAAGGACCTGCGGCTGCTCGGCTGGAACCAGGCCTTCATCGAGCTCTACGAGTTCCCGCCCGAATCCGTCCGGATCGGGGTCGGTCTCGACGAGATCGTGCGGGTCAATGCCGAGCGTGGCACCTACGGGCCGGGCGTCGTCGACGAGCTGATGGCCGGCCGCCTCCACAGCATGCTCCACGATCCCGGCCCGGCGCGCGTTCGGATCTACCCGTCAGGCCGGGTGATCTCCGTCCGGGCGAACCACCTGCCGGGCGGCGGGCTGGTGGCGACCTACACGGACGTGACGGAGCTGGCGGCCGAGGAGGAGGAGCGCACGCGCGAGCACGAGACCCTGGAGCAGCGCGTCCGCGAGCGCACCGAGGAGCTGACGCGCCTCAACGAGGAGCTCTCGCGCGCCAAGGCCGAGGCCGACGAGGCGAACGCGTCCAAGACCCGCTTCCTGGCAGCAGCCAGCCACGACATCCTTCAGCCGCTCAACGCCGCGCGCCTGTACGCGACCTCGCTCGTCGAGCGGGCCAAGGGGACAGAGCCGGCGCAGCTCGCCGAGAACATCGACGCCTCACTCGACGCGGTCGAGGAGATCCTCACGACCCTCCTCGACATCTCCCGGCTCGATACGGGCGCCCTGCCGCCGCAATGGTCGACCGTGCGGCTCGACGACCTCTTCCGGCAGCTCGAGCGCGAGTTCAGCCCGATCGCCCGCGAGAAGCGGCTCGAGCTCACCTTCGTGGGGACCTCGCTCAGCGTCCGGACGGACCGCGGCATGCTGCGCCGCCTGCTGCTGAACCTCGTCTCGAACGCGATCAAGTACACACCGTCCGGGCGCGTGCTCGTCGGCGTACGGCGGCGGGGCGGGGCCGCCCGGATCGAGGTTCTGGACACGGGGCTCGGCATCCCGCGCTCGCAGCAGAAGGCGATCTTCCGTGAGTTCCGACGCTTGTCGGAGGGCGCCAAGACCGCGGACGGGCTCGGCCTCGGCCTGTCCATCGTGGAGCGGCTCGCGAAGGCGCTCGACATCCGCATCGGGCTCGAGTCGGAGCCAGGCCGCGGCTCCGTCTTCTCGGTCACGGTCCCGACCGCCCTGCCCGAGCCTGAGAAACCTGTGAAGGCGGCGCCGCGCACGGTGCGCGGAGGTGCGCCGCTGCGCGGCCTCGCGGTCCTGGCCATCGACAACGAGCCGGCGATTCTCGACGGGATGCGCACCATGCTGACCGGCTGGGGCTGCGAGGTCGCCACAGCCGCCTCCCTTCGGGACGCTCTCGACAGCTTGTCGAACGGCGTCCGTCCGCAGGTGATCGTCGCCGACTACCATCTCGACGACGGAGATGGGCTCAACGCCATCACGGCCGTCGAGACCTATCTCGGCTACGAACTCCCGGCAGTCCTGGTCACCGCGGACACGTCCGCCTTCGTGAAGGTCGAGGCGGCGGAGCGGCAGATCCCTCTCCTGCCGAAACCGGTCCGGCCGGCCGCGCTTCGCGCCGTCCTCTCGCAGGCCCGCGTCGCCCGGGCGGAAGCGGCGGAGTAGCCGATGCGCTACAAGCCCGACCACAAGGCCGCGACCCGCGAGCGGCTCGTCTCGGCAGCCGCCCGGGCCTTTCGCCTGCGCGGTTTCGAGGGGATCGGAGTGGACGGCCTCGCGCGCGAGGCCTCCATCACGGCCGGCGCCTTCTACGGACATTTCCCCTCAAAAGCCGCGCTCTTCGACGAGGTCGCCCGCATCGGGGTCGGACGTCTCCTGCGCCGGATCGAGCGTCTCCAGGGCGAGCAGGGAGCGGATTGGGTCCAGCCGTTCGTCGCCTGGTACCTAGGACCCGCGCACAGGGCCGACATCGCGGGCGGCTGCGGCATGCAGCCACACCGCCGCCGACGCCGCTTCGAAGGCCGGCATTCCCTGCGCCAGCAGCCCGAGCACAACCCCGGCCAGAACGTCGCCGGAGC
>JAFAPJ010000250.1 GCA_019247255.1 Methylobacteriaceae bacterium
GGCTCGCCGTCCACGTACCAGACGACCTGCGGGACCCGCGGCTCGACCCGGGCCTTCAGGGCGATCCGGTTCGCGAGCGGCGGCGCCTCGGGATTGCGCCAGAGCCGCGTGTTCGGCTCGGGGAAGGCGACCGCGAGCCGGACCGTCCCCCCCGGGTCGGAGGCGGAGGCGGTCTCGTCGGCGAGCGGGTACCCCGCCGCGCGGGCCCAGCCGCGATGGGCGGCCGGGATTACCAGGCCGGGCCGCGTCGCGCCGTCGACACCCGAGCGCAGCGCCGCGACCTCCTCCGCAGGCGCCAGCTCGTCCGGCCGCACCCATTCAGTCAGGGTCGGCGAGCATGTGCCGTTCGCGCGTTGGCCTCCCACCGCGCAGAGTTCCACCGGGACGCGACCCTCGGGCGGCGGGAAGCCGCCATCCGCGAGGTCGCCCGGCAGGGTGCCGTGAAGGTCGACGAGGATCGCGCGGGCGAGGCGGGCGGCGGCCCGGGCGCCGGACAATTCGCGCATGGTGCCGGAATCGCCTCGGCCGACCCCGACGCCGATCAGGTACTCGCGCGACCAGCCGACGAGCCAGGCGTCCCGGTAGCCCTGGGAGGTGCCAGTCTTCAGCGCCACGGCGAACGGGTACTCGGTCGAGCCGTAGCGCGGGAAGGACGGCAGCCGCGCCATCGGGTCGGCGAGGAAGAGCGTGACGAGCCGCGCCGTGTCGCGCGACAGGACGCGGCGGGGGGGCGCGGTGCGCTCGCCGCGATACCAGACGAGGTCGGCGAGGAGGCCGTCATCCGCGAGCGCGCCATAGGCGCGCACGAGCGCGTCGAGGGTCGTCGGGAGCGAGCCGATCGCCATGGAGAGGCCGAAGCTCTCCGCCGGCCCCTCGAGATCGTGGAGGCCGAGGCTTCGCAGGTGGCGGAGCGCCGGCTCGAGCCCGATCTCGCGCAGGAGGTTCGTGGCCGGGATGTTGCGGGAATTCGCGAGCGCCTGCCGGGGCAGCATCGGACCGAGATACAGGCCGTCGGCGTTGCCGATGCCGGACGCGCCCTCGGGCAGGTCGGCCATCACGTCGCTGACCTTCAGGAGGCCCCGGTCGAGCGCCTGCGCGTAGATGAAGGGTTTCAGGGTCGAGCCCGGCGAGCGGCGCACGCGGGTGAAGTCGATCGCGCCGCCCCGCCGGTCCCGGTAATCGACCGACCCCAAGGCCGCCAGCACCTCGCGGGTGTCGCGCTTCGCCACGATCACCGCGGCCTGCTCGGCCCCCGCGGCACGCCAGCCCGCGAGATGTCGCCGGGCCTGCCGGGCGACCCGGGCCTCGATCGCGAGGTCGAGGCTCGTCGTGATCCGCGGGTCGTGCGGGTCGGCCGGGGCGAGGCGGCCCTCCTCCCGCATCGCCTCGAAGCGCAGGAGCGCATGCAGCGCCTCGGGCCGGCGCGGCGGATGGGGCGGGCGGATCGCATCGAGCTGACGATGGGCGAGGGCGAGCTCGGAGGCCGGGATGACGCCGCGCTGGCCAAGCTCGTCGAGGGCCGCGTGGCCGCGCCGGATCGCGCGGGCGAGCCCGTCTGCCCGCAGCGGGTTGTGGAGCGTCGGCGATTGCGGGATCGCGGAGAGGAGCGCGATCTCGGCCCAGGACAGGTCGTCGACCGGCTTGTCGAGGTAGAAACGCGCGGCATGCGCGATGCCGTGGCTGCCGTTCCCGTAGGGGACGAGCCGGAGGTACTGCGCCAGGATCGCCTCGCGGCCGTAGCGCAGCGTCAAGGCGAGCGCGGCCGCTCCCTCCTCGATCTTGGCGAGGAGGGTGCGCGGCGCGGGCCGCTGCATGCGGGCGACCTGCATGGCAAGCGTCGAGGCGCCCGAGACCCGACGCCCCGCCGCCAAGTTCTGGCGGACGGCGCGGGCCAGCGCCAGCGGGTCGATCCCGGGATGGGCGGCGAAGCGCCGGTCCTCGAGCGCGAGCGTCGCGGCGACAACGCGCGGCGGCAGGCGCGCGAGCGGCCAGAAGCCGTACTCGACCCGCCGGACCTCCGCCTCGTCCTCGGCCGCGTTGCCGAGCTGAGCCAAAAAGGCGCCGTGCCGGTCGTAGAGGATGGGGGTGGCGGGCGGCGCGTCTAGGCGCACGCGACTCCCGACCAAGCCCGCGAATGCAAAGGGAAAAACAAGGAGGGCTGCCGCGAGCCACCGCGTCCCCCTACCCCCACGCAGTGGCGGGGAGGGGCTAGGGGTGGGGGGATCCGAGCGGAGCCGCAAAGTCAGTCGTCGAGGCCGGCAGGACTGCCCCCCGCCCTCACCCTCCCCGCCGCAAGCGGGGGGAGGGGCAGGCACCCTCTCGCTCAACTTCGTTGCCCCCTGCAGCGCTCCGGCAGCGCGGCCAAGATGGTCTCGACGACGCCGTCGAGGTTCTCGGACACCTCGGTGTTCCAAAGCGAAGTATCCGATAGCCGGCGCCTTCGAGGTACGCGGCGCGAACCGTGTCATGCCGTTGGCCTGCTGGCAGCCCGTGCTGCGCGCCATCGACCTCGACGATCACCCTCGCGCCGTGATGGGCGAAATCGGCGAAGTAGGGGCCGATCGGAACCTGCCGTCGAAAGTGGCCGCCCGGAAGCCCCAAAAGACGAAGCTGCCGCCATAACCTCCGCTCGGCCGGGGTCGCGTTCCGGCGAAGGCCGCGTGCCCGCGCGGTTCGCGGATCGCGCCTGTCTGACCGGTCCGTCAGATCGGACACTTCTCACCGCCCGATCACGACCTGAGCGCCCGCCGACGCGCCGTAGATCCCCGGCTGGTACATGGTCTCGGCCTCGCCCGGTGGTCGCGTGAAGGTCCCCGGGATGAGCGCGCGCGTCCGGAACGCGAAGCGGTACGTTCCCTTCGGCAGCCGCTCGTAGGCGTAGAAGACGCTGTCATCCCCGAAGGCCGCGTAGGTCGGGGCGAGCGTCGGAGCCGCGGACGGCGCGGCCTCGGCCGGGGCGGTCGCGAGGGCGGGGTTCAGCGGCTCGAGCCCGGCCGCGAGCGGCAGGCGGATCGCGACGTGGACGCGGTCCTCGGGAACGACGAGCTCCGCCTGCTCCTCGACGACGTCGACGACTTTCAGGTGAATCGCCTGGCCGGCATCGGGGTCGAGCCGTTCCGGCGGGCGTCCGGCGCCGGGAA
>JAFAPJ010000286.1 GCA_019247255.1 Methylobacteriaceae bacterium
CCGAATCTTCGGCTCGTGGCGAATTTCGGGAACGGCGTCGACAACATCGACGTCCAGGCCGCGCTCGCCCGGGGCATCACCGTGACCAACACCCCGGGCGTGCTGACCGACGACACGGCCGACATGACCATGGCGCTCATCATGGCCGTGGCGCGCCGGATCCCGGAAGGCGCGCGACTGATTCCGGACGATGAATGGGCCGGCTGGTCGCCGACCTGGATGCTCGGGCGCCGCATCACCGGCAAGCGGCTTGGCATCGTCGGCATGGGGCGGATCGGCCAGGCGCTGGCTCGGCGCGCCCGGGCCTTCGGGCTCTCCATCCATTACCACAACCGCCGCTCCGTCGGGGCCCGGCTCGAAGGCGAGCTCGAGGCGACCTATTGGGAATCGCTCGACCAGATGCTCGCCCGCATGGACATCGTGTCCGTGAACTGCCCCCACACGCCGGCGACCTACCACCTCCTATCGGCGCGGCGGCTGAAGCTGATGAAGCCCTCGGCCCTCGTCGTGAACACGGCGCGCGGCGAGATCATCGACGAGAACGCGCTCGCCCGGATGATCGAGGCGGGCGAGCTCGCGGGCGCCGGCCTCGACGTGTTCGAGCACGAGCCGTCGGTCAATCCGCGGCTCGTCAAGCTCGCGCGTCAGGGCAAGGTCGTCCTTCTCCCGCATATGGGCTCGGCGACGGAGGAGGGCCGGCTCGACATGGGCGACAAGGTCATCGTCAACATCAGGACGTTCATGGACGGCCATCGGCCGCCGGACCGCGTCCTGCCCAGCATGCTGTGACGACGGGCGACGGCGTCCTCGCCGTCGTCAGCGTGCCGGCGTCGCCTCGGGCACGAGGTGCAGGCAGGGGTCGATCTTCAGGTAGCCCGGCCGGCCTTCCGTGAAGGCGCCCGACACGAGCACGGTTTCGCCCACCTTCCAGTCGCGGCCCTTGTAGGTCACGCAGAGCACCCGCGGCGCGGGCGGCTCGCACAGGCCGAGATAGGCGACCGCGTCGTCCGAGCCGACATAGCGCAGTTGATCGCGAACCTCGATGACCGGTTCTTCGCCGGTCGCCGCCTTCAACGCCTCAAGCCGCGCGGCGAGCCCGGCGCAATCCGTGCGGAAGGCGGGCTCGCGCTGGGCCGCGGACGGCTCGGCCGACACGACGGATGCCGCGCAGAGGAGCGCACCGACCGCTCCGCGCCACGGCCCCTTACCCAAGCTCGCGCTCCATCCGCACCGCGGCGCCTCCGTCCTCGTAGTAATCCGGCCGCGTGCCGATGTGGCGGAAGCCGATCGCCTCGTAAAGCCGGATGGCGCGAGCGTTATCGGCCCGGACCTCGAGACGCAGGCGATCGGCGCCGCGCGCGCGAGCGCCTTCCGCGCAGGCCTCAACGAGCCGGCGTCCAATCCCTTGTCCAGCGGCCCGCGCCGTGACAGCGAGCGAGGTGAGCCGGGCGACGCCCGAGCCGCGGCGCAGCTCGACGAGGGCGTAGCCGAGCCGGCTCTCGCCCGCGGCCGCGACCAGCGCCAGGATGGTCGACGAGGTGAGGGCGTGCCGGAGTGCGCGCCGATCGAGCCGGTCGGCCTTGAACGCTTCCGTTTCGAGGGCCTCGATCGCGTCGAGATCGGCGCGCTCGCCAGCGCGGATCTCCGGCGCGGTCACGACGGTTCGAGCGCCCAGGGATAGGTCCAGGTTTCGGTCAGCGTGCGGTCGCCCGCGCGCAGGAAGGCGCGCAGATCGGTCGATTGCCCGGGTTCGAGCTTGACGTCGATCGCGGCGCGGAAGCCCTGGTTGTGCTCGTTCGGGATGAGCGAGGTCGCGGTGATGCGGCCCGCCGTCGTGCTCGGCACGACCTGAACGCGACCGGGATCCGCGAGCCAGTAGGACAGGCTCCCGCCCGCGAAATCGATGAGGAAGCGTCGCGCGGTCCGGTCCGGCGGCTCAACCGAGCCGGAATTCCGCGCCGGCACCTGGAAGGTGTTCACGACGCGGCCGCCCGGATGGAGCGCGTCGCCGTTCGTGATCGCGCGCAGCCGATAGCCGAAGCCGAGCTCCTGACCGGTCTCGACGGGCTGCCGCGGCGTCCACACCGCCACGATGTTGTCGTGGACCTCCGCGGGCGTCGGCAGCTCGACGAGCTCGACCCGTCCCTCTCCCCACTGCCCGATCGGCTCGACCCAATAGCTCGGGCGTAGGTGATACTCGGCCTCGAGGTCCTGGTAATCCTCGAAGACCCGGTCTCGCTGCATCAGCCCGAAGCCGCGCGGATTGGCGTCGAGGAAGGCCGAGGAGGCCTTGGCGGACGGGTTGCGCAGGGGCCGCCATATCCACTCGCCCGCGCCCGAATGCATGAGGAGCCCGTCCGAATCGTGGAGCTCCGGGCGGAAATCGTCGCCGACGCGACGCTCGTTCTCGCCCGAGAAGAACATGGAGGTGAGCGGCGCGATGCCGATATTCGCCACCGGTCGACGGGGGCAGAGCACGACCGCGACGTCCGTCGTGGTCTCGGCCGAGGGATAGATCTCGAACCGGTAGGCGCCAGCGGCCGACGGGCTGTCGAGGAGCGCGTAGATCGTGATCCGGTCCTGGTTCGTCCCGGCGAGATCGATCCAGAACTCGCGGAAGAAAGGAAACTCCTCCGAGTCGCGCCCGCCGACATTGAGGGCGAGCCCGCGCGCCGAGAGGCCGTATTTCTGGCCACGCCCGAGGACGCGGAAGTAGCTCGCGCCGAGGAAGGCCACGAGCTCGTCGAACACCCGGGGATCATTCAGCGGGTAATGAACCCGCAGCCCGGCGAAGCCGAGATTGACGGGGAGGGGCCGCTCGATCCGGGTTCGGCCGAAATCGAAGAGCTGCGGCTGATAGGCGACCGGGGTCGGCACGCCGTCGCGGATCACGTTGACCGTGATGGGGCGCGTGTACAGGAAGCCGAGATGGAAGAGCTGCAGGCGAAATGGCGTGTTGCTCTGCTGGAGCAGCGCCCGCTCGGGCCGGAAGCGGATGTCCCGATAGGCGTCGAAATCGAGGTTCGCGATCGGCTCGGGCAGCGGCGGCACGGAGCCGTCGAACGGCGCGGCCGCGAGCGAGCGCGCGCGGCGCACCACATCCTCGAAGCGGAACGGGATCAGCGGCGGCGGCCCCGGCTGCTGCGCGATGCCGGGCGGGGCGGCGAGGGGAGCGCCGGCGGCGGCCGCCAGGGTCGCGAGCGCGGAGCGTCGGGTGACGTGGGTCATGGGTCTCGGATCGTGTGCGGTGCAGGATGAGCTCGGCCGCGAGCTTGTCCGATCCGGGACGTGAGTGAAAGGTGAACGTCCGTCGTGACGCCTCGCCAGCGACGATCAAGGATAGTTGCAGGCGACGATGCCGAGCCGCAACCGACGATAATTCGTCGGCGGCCCTTGCGTCCCGGGGCGAATAAGCCTATCTGACCCCTTGCCCAATTTCGCACGTGCCTGTGGCCGCGTGCCGGTTGGTGGGCATCCGGACAAGAGGCCGGACAGCCGCCAGGGGTTTCAGGGTCGATGGTCGACAGGGGTGGAACCCTTCGGCCGGCGACCCCGGCGGCGACGCCGAACCCCAACAACAACCGGCAGCCGGAGGCGAAACCGGCGAACCCCGCACTCCACGGGGGACGCAGCTTAAAGCAACGACGAACGGGCTTTTTTGGTCTCGTCCGCCCTCCAAAGGCGGACACCGAAGAGGCTTGTTTCTCATTGCCGGGCGTGCGGATGGGACCTCCCTATCCAAACGAAGGCAGCATCGTCGGGTGTCGAACCCAGGCGCTGCACGCGTGTTTCCACCGCACGCTGCACGCCGGTTCACGCACCCGCTGACGCCGGGCGGGCAACCGCCTGAATTCTGACCTGAGGTCGGCTCCGGCCGCCTCGTTGGACCTTTGGTGGGGGAGAGCGCCATGACCGAGCGCATCCGTGATTTCCTGCGCGACCGTCGCCTCGCTGGCGACGACAACGGCCCGGTTCTCGTGGTCGACCTCGACGTCGTCCGCGAGAACTACGGCAAGTTCGCGCGCGCGCTGCCGAATACGCGCGTCTTCTATGCCGTGAAGGCCAATCCGGAGCCCGCGCTGCTGCGGCTTCTCGCT
>JAFAPJ010000324.1 GCA_019247255.1 Methylobacteriaceae bacterium
AAGAACGTGTTTAGCGGTATGCCAGAATGGGCGCGGAGCGTCGGTACGTGATCGGCCGGTCCGGAGGAGGGCCGGCTCGTCCGTGCGGGTTCAACTCGGCGGCGCGATCTTCCATCATCGAGCCGTGACCAAGCCTCGTCGTCGCCCACCATCGTCCGAAGTCGATCCGGGCGGCCGCCTTCCGGCGACCTTTCAGGCCTGGTTCGCATCGCGGGGCTGGATGCCGCGCGCCCACCAGCTCGAATTGCTGCGGGTCGCGCAGGCCGGCCGCTCGGCGCTGCTTGTCGCCCCGACCGGCGCCGGGAAGACGCTCGCGGGCTTTCTGCCGAGCCTCGTCGAGCTCGCGGAGGCGGGGCCCGCGCCGCTCGCGGGCCGAGGCCTGCACACCCTCTACATCTCGCCCCTGAAGGCGCTCGCGGTGGATGTCGCGCGAAATCTCGAGATGCCCGCGGCCGAAATGGGGCTTCCGATCCGCATCGAGTCGCGGACGGGCGACACGCCGGCGGCCAAGCGCAAGCGGCAGGTCGATCGCCCTCCGGACATTCTCCTGACGACGCCCGAGCAGCTCTCGCTTCTCCTCGCGAGCCGGAGCGCCACGGACCTGTTCGGGGGCTTGAGGCGGGTGGTGCTCGACGAGCTCCACGCGCTCGTCACCTCGAAGCGCGGCGATCTCCTCCCCCTCGCGCTCGGGCGGCTGCGCCGCCTCGCCCCGGACCTCGCCGCCTTCGGCCTCTCGGCGACGGTCCGCGAGCCCGACGCGCTGCGGCGCTACCTCGTCCCGCAGGTCGAGGGGGAGGACAGGCTCGCCGAGCTCGTGGTCGCGACGGGCGGGGCGGAGCCCGACATCCGCATGCTCGAGCTCGACCGGCCGCTGCCGCTCGCCGGTCATATGGGCGGGCTCGCGATGCCGGCGATCTACCGGCTGATCGCGGAGCACCGGACGACGCTTGTCTTCACCAACACCCGCTTCCAGGCTGAATTCGTCTTTCAGGAGCTGTGGCGGCTCAATGAGGCGAGCCTGCCGATCGCGCTGCACCACGGCTCGCTCGATGTCGAGCAGCGCCGCAAGGTCGAGGCCGCGATGGCGGCCGGCCGCCTGCGGGGCGTCGTCTGCACCGCGACCCTCGATCTCGGGATCGACTGGGGCGACGTGGACCTCGTGGTGAATGTCGGGGCGCCGAAGGGCGCCTCGCGCATCATGCAGCGGATCGGCCGCGCCAATCACCGCATGGACGAGCCCTCGAAGGCCTATCTCGCGCCGACGAACCGGTTCGAGATCCTCGAATGCACGGCCGCGCTCGACGCGGTCCACGAGGCGGCGCAGGACACGCCGGACGCGCGCACGGGCGGTCTCGACGTCCTCGCCCAGCACATCCTCGGCTGCGCCTGCGCCGGACCGTTCGACCTCGAGGCGCTCTACGACGAGGTCCGGTCCGCCTCACCCTATGCGGACCTGCCCTGGGAGGATTTCGAGGCGGCGGTCGATTTCGTGGCGACCGGGGGCTACGCGCTGCGCGCCTATGAGCGCTTCGCCAAGATTCGCCGCGGGCCGGATGGCCTCTGGCGCGTGCGCGACGGCCGGGTCGCCCAGCACTACCGGATGAACGTCGGCACGATCATCGACACGACCATGCTGAAGGTACGCCTCGCCCGCGCCCCGAAAGGCGCGCCCGGAACCTTCATCCCGCGGCGCGGCCGCCTTCTCGGCGAGATCGAGGAGGGCTTCTGCGAGACGATGACGCCCGGCGACACCTTCATCTTCGCCGGTGAGGTGCTGCGCTTCGAGGCGATCCACGAGGACGAGGTCATGGCGACCCGCACGGCGCCCGGCACCGACCCCAAGATCCCGACCTATGCGGGGGCCAAGTTCCCGCTCTCGACCTTCCTGGCCGCACGCGTGCGAGGGTTGCTCGCGAGCCCGGCCGAGTGGGATCGCCTGCCCATGGGCGCGAGCGAGTGGCTTGAAGGCCAGCGCCGACGCTCGCTGATCCCGGATCCCGGCGACCTCCTCGTCGAGACCTTCCCCCGCCAGCGACGGCATTACCTGGTGGCCTTCCCGTTCGAGGGGCGCCTCGCGCACCAGACGCTCGGCATGCTGCTGACGCGACGTCTCGAACGGGCGAAGCTGCGCCCGCTCGGCTTCGTGGCGAACGATTACGGCCTCGCGGTCTACGGCCTCGGCGATGTCGGGGCGCGCGAGGCTGAGGCGCCGGGCTTCATCGCCGAGCTGTTCGCGCAGGACATGCTGGGCGACGATCTCGAGGACTGGCTCGCCGAAAGCGACATGATGAAGCGCACCTTCCGGGATTGCGCGATCATCGCGGGGCTCATCGAGCGGCGCTTCCCCGGCCAGGAGAAGACGCGCCGTCAGATGACGATCTCGACGGACCTCGTCTACGACGTGCTCCGACGGCACGATCCCGGCCACCTCCTGCTCCGCGCCGCCCGGGCGGATGCGGCAACGGGACTCCTCGATGTGAGGCGTCTCGGCCAGATGCTCGCACGCATTCGCGGACGAATCAGGCATAAGCCGCTGGACCGCGTCTCCCCGCTCGCCGTCTCGCTGATCCTCGAGATCGGTCGGGAACGAGTGTTCGGCGACGCGGCGGACGAGATCCTGGCGGAGGCGGAAGAGATGCTGCTCGACGAGGCCATGGCGTGAGCGCCGCTGTCGCGGCCGCGCTCGATCCTCTTCCGCGCATGGCCGACCTTCGCATCGCCGGGCTCGCCGCGACGCTCGACGGGTCAGGCGCGCTCTACCTGCACGACGCCGAAACGCTCGTCGTCGCGGACCTCCATCTCGAGAAAGGGTCGAGCTTCGCGCGCCGCGGCTCCTTCCTGCCGCCCTACGACAGCTCGGCGACGCTTGCGGTGCTGGCCGAGGTGGTCGCGCGGTTCGCACCCGCGCGGGTCGTGGCGCTCGGCGACAGCTTCCACGACCGGCGCGGCCCTGATCGGCTCGGCGTGCCGGAGCGCGCGGCGCTCGCCCGCTTGATCCCCGGGCGGGACTGGGTCTGGGTGCTCGGCAATCACGACCCCGAGCTCCCGGCCTCGATCGGGGGCCGGGTCGCCCGGGAGGTCGAGATCGGCCCGCTCACGCTTCGGCACCATCCAGCGCCCGGCTCCCGGGCCGAGCTCGCGGGGCACCTCCATCCCGTGGCGAAGGTCGTGCTGCGCGGGCGCGGGGTCCGGGCGCGCGCCTTCCTGACGGACGGCCGACGCTGCGTGCTCCCGGCCTTCGGGGCCTATGCGGGCGGGCTGAACGCCTGCGACCCGGCCTTCGCGCCGCTCTTTCCCGCGGGCTTCACGGCGCATGTGATCGGGCGCCAGCGCCTCTTTGCGATCGACCGCGCGGTGCTCTGCGGCGATTGACGGGTCAGGCGAGCGGCCGCTCGCTCGCGACCGCGAGATAAAGGAGCGGCTCGCCGGGCTTCGGCGCGCGGTTCGGGAAGACCAGAAACCCGTCATTCGGCATCGCGACAGGCGTGCCGTCCGCTCGACGGGCGATCAGGGCCCCTTTCGGCACCGGGTCGCCGGTCAGCCAGGCGCCCTCGATCCGATCGCCCTCGCGCTCGACCACGAGCGCCTCAGTGATACAGATCGCCCGCGTGACCGAGATGGCCGGCAACGGCCCGTCCGTCAGGCCGAGATGCGCCAGCGCCGCCCTGATCCCCGCATAGCCGATCTCCGCCCCGGCCGGGTCGCCATGGGTCCCGCATTCGAGCGTCATCCCGTAGCCGCCGACGAAGCGCATGTACTCGGTCGTGCCGACGCCTTCGGTCGGCCGGAGGAGGGGAAAGCCGAGCTCGGCCCGCCTGGCGAGATAGCTCGCATAACCGTCGAGCCAGCCATGGATCGCGGTGCCGACGCCGAGCCGGACCGCGA
Source organism: Methylobacteriaceae bacterium (assembly GCA_019247255.1). GTDB lineage: Bacteria > Pseudomonadota > Alphaproteobacteria > Rhizobiales > Beijerinckiaceae > Enterovirga. The sequence continues at coordinate 3,886 of JAFAPJ010000324.1, forward strand.
GCGCCCATTCGGCCTTCCCGTGAGCGAAAGGCTCGAGCGCGCCCGCATTGTCCTCGGGTCCCGCGAAGACGAAAGGCGTCCCGTCGCCCCGGAAGGAATGGATGTCGAGGAGCACGTCGTGCGCGCGGATGAGCGGGCAGAGGAGGTTGCCGAGCCGGTCCTCGTTGTCCTGGGGGATCGCGCGCTCGGCGAGGTCGCGGTTCAGGTTGCGGTCGCCTTCCCGGGTGTTCTGGGCATGGGCCTTCGGATTCGCGACCGGCACGAAGGACACCGCTCCGCGGCGGAGCGCGATCGAGCCGGACCGCATCTCGGCGACCGCCCGCGCGATCGCCTGCGGCCCGCAGGTCTCGTTGCCGTGGACCGCGCCGAGCACCAGGAGCCGCGGCCCGGGCCGAGACGAGGTGAAGCGGATGGTTTCGAGGACGGGCGCTTCGGTCATGCGGAATCGGCGGTGAGGGTCGGCGGGTACGACACGCATCGGATGCGAGAGCCCGGAAGGCAATCGGAACGGGGCCGGCTCGGCCTCGACCGTCACTTTTCGTTAACCGCGACGGCCCCTCGCGCCCCGACGGGACTCGACTCCCGGCGGCAAATGTTCTCTATTTGTTCTCATCGACGCCCAGGGGAGACGGGGATGAGCGAGATGGAGATCGCGCTGGCCAGAGCCTATCTGAAGGCCGCTGACCAGGATCCGGTGGGAGCCCTGATCCGCTCGGTGCGCGATCTCGCCAGGACCCAGGGCTACGTCTCGGCCGGCTACGTTCGCGGACGGCTGCCGGGGCTCTTGCCGGAAGACGGCGAGGCCGAGGACGGGGTCTCGGCGGACCTCGGCGAGACCGCGGCCGGCGCCGAGGCGTGAGGACCAGGCGGCCGGCCGCTTCGCGCGGGGAGGGTTGAACCGAGGCCTTTTCGCCCCGATGTGCCCTCGACGCCATACCGGCGTCGCCCGATCCGGCCTATCGGGTCCGGAATCGGCCGGCCCGGCCGGCTCCGGACGTCAGTGTTGAGAGACCGCGCATGACCTGGGAGCTCGCCGCCGCGGTTTTCGCGATCGGCACGACCGCCATCAACGTCCTCAGCATCCTGATCGCGATCGTGCGCATGAAGCGCCGCGTCGGCTTCCTACCGCCGCCGAAGGATGCCCCGCCCGTCACCATCCTCCGTCCGGTTTGCGGGCTCGAGCCGTTCAGCGAGGAGACGCTGCGCTCGGGCTTCGAGCTCGATTACCCGGTCTACGAGAACGTCTTCGGGGTCGCGCGCGCCTCCGACCCGATCGAACCGGTCGTCGAACGGCTCATCGCCGAGCACCCGCATGTGCCCTCGCGGCTCATCGTCGGGGAGGAGCGGATCAGCGGGAATCCGAAGCTCAACAATTGCGTGCTGCCCTGGAACGCCGCGAGCCATGATTGGGTCATCATGGCGGATTCGAACCTCCTCATGCCGCGCGACTACATCCAGCGGCTCTTCGTAAATTGGCGACGGAACACCGGCCTCATCTGCTCGACGCCCGCCGGCGTGCGGCCGAAAGGCTTCTGGGCCGAGGTCGAATGCGTCTTCCTGAACAGCCTGCAGGCCCGCTGGCAGTATGTCGGCGAGGCGCTCGGCTTCGGCTTCGCCCAGGGCAAGAGCATGCTCTGGCAGAAGAGCTTCCTTGAAGCGCGGGGCGGCATCCGCGCGCTCGCGGCCGAGACCGCCGAAGATGCGGCAGCCACGAAGGTCGTCCGGCGGGCCGGGCTTCACGTGCATCTCGTCGACGCGCCCTTCGAGCAGCCGCTCGGGCGACGCACGCCTCGGGAAGTCTGGGCGCGCCAGATCCGCTGGGCCCGCCTCCGGCGCGTCACCTTCCCGGTCTTCTTCGCGCCCGAGATCGCTTCCGGGATCGCGGTGCCGCTCGCCCTCGGCCTCTTCGCCGCGGCTGCCTATGGCGTCAGCCTCCCGCTCGTCGCGGTCGCGATGATGGCGCTCTGGTTCGGGCCCGAGATCGTCCTGGCCCGGCAGCAGGGGTGGCCGCTCTCCTGGCGCATGCCGTTCGCCTGCCTCGTGCGGGACGCGCTCATCCTGCCGATGTGGCTGTATGCCTGGGTGGCCGAGGACATCGTCTGGCGCGGCAACCAGATGACCATCCGGACGAAGAGCGCCGACGACCTCTCGGTCGACGGCGCGCTGTCGTGATCGGCTGATTTCGGCCCTCAGGGGCGCTCAGGCGGCGAGCGCTGTCGGCAGCCGGAAGGCGTCGGCGAGGAGCGCGTAGGACCGACGCCGGGCCTCCTGGTCGTGGATCGCCGACGTCACCATGATCTCGTCCGCCGCGAGCGCCGTCGCGAACTCGGCCAATCGGTCGCGAAGCGCGTCTGGCCGGCCGACGAACATGCGAGCGCGGTTGCGACGCACACGCTCGCGCTCCCCGTCCGTGTAGCTCACCGCGGCCGCCTCGGCGGGCGAGGGCAGGGGGCCGTACTCGCCCCGCTCGCGACGAAGCCAGGAGAGGTCCTGGCTCGAGGCGAGCCGCTCGGCCTCGGCCTCCGTTTCGGCGGCCACCGCAGAGACCGCCAGGATGGCGTGCGGGCGGTCACGCCAGACCGAGGGCCGAAATCCCGCGCGATACGCGGCGAACGCGTCCGCGGCGTCGTGCTGGGCGAAATGGTGCGCGAAGGCGAAGCCGAGCCCGAGCTCGGCCGCGAGCCGCGCCGAGTAGCCGGAGGAGCCGAGAAGGAAGATCGGCGGCAGGCGGATGTCGGTCGGCATCACGGCGACGCGCCCGAACGGGTGCCCGTCCGGAAAGCCGCCCGTGTCCCACAGGATCAGCTCCTGCAGCCGCTCGAGGAACTCGTCCCCGCCGCGGGGCTCCTGGTGGCGGCGCAAGGCCACCGCCGTGATCCCGTCCGTGCCGGGCGCGCGGCCGAGCCCGAGGTCGATCCGGCCAGGGAAGAGCGCTTCCAGCATGCGGAAGCGCTCGGCAACCGCGAGAGGCGCATGGTTCGGCAGCATGATGCCGCCTGACCCGACGCGCATGCGCTTCGTCGCGGCCCCGATCTGGCCGATCATGATCTCGGGCGCCGGGCTCGCGACGGAGGGAAGGCTGTGATGCTCGGCGAGCCAGAACCGCGCGAAGCCGAGCCGGTCGCAATGGATCGCGAGCGCGAGCGTGTCGCGCAGCGCAGCGCTTGGCGGTCGCCCCGTCGTGACGAAGGACAGGTCGAGAACCGATAAGGGGATCACGCGTCACCTCCTTGTCCGGCCGGAGAATAGGGCCCGGCCGCGGAGGTGGCGAGAGCGCGGGCGGCCGCGCCGGAGCACCGGCGCGACGCCTCGCGGTTCCAGGAGGTGAGTGAGGTCTCAGGCGGCCTTGGCGGCGGCGCGGGGCCGGCCACGGCGGCGCGGGGCCTCCGCAGGGGCGGCTTCGGCGGGGGCGCTCTCGGCCTTCTTGCGGCGCTGCTGGCCAAGCCCGAGCGCCTTCGCGAGCTCGGAACGCTGCTTGGCGTAATTCGGGGCGACCATCGGATAGTCGCGGGGCAGGCCCCACTTCTCGCGGTAATCGGCCGGGGTGAGGCCGCGGCCCGAGAGGTGACGCTTCAGCGACTTGTAGCGCCGGCCGTCCTCGAGGCTGATCAGGTAATCCGGGGTGATCGTCTTCTTGATCGGCATGATCGGCACCGGCTTCTCCGGTTCCGCAGGCTTCTTCTCGCCGAGCGCCCTCAGGGCGCTATGAACGGACGCGATAACCTCGGACAGCTCGGACGACGGCACCTTGTGGTTCGCCACGTAAGCGGAGACGATCTCGCTCGTGAGCTCGACGAGTTCTTGGGAGGCTGTGTCGGTGCTGGCGTCCATTCGGGTCACTCTCTCGAATCGCAGGTCAAGCTTGACCGGTTTTGCCCCACTACATGCGTTCCGAGCCGCGCGCCAGACTCAATCTCACAACGTCACCAGCTTTCACGAGAATTTTTGCTGAGCCTTTCGGCGCTATACAGCGCAGAACCAAACAACGCGACTTGGCCGCAGGATCGTCGGAGAGCAAGGCGGGCCACTCCCGCGGCGCTCGGGAAGCGCTTATGTTGGTCAAGCCGTCCCGGAGGACCTCCATGTCGATCGCCTTTCCCGATCCGGACCCCGCGATCCTTGCGCGCCGCGAGGCGATCTTGGCCGGTCTGTCGCGCCTCGTGGCGCCTGAGGCGCTGGTCACGTCGGAGGACGAGCGGCGGGCCTTCGAGACGGACGGGCTCACGGCCTACCGGCGGCTGCCTCTCGCGGTCGTCCTTCCGTCCTCGACTGCCGAGGTCGCAGCCGTCCTCGCCTTCTGCAATCGCGAGGGCGTCAAGGTCGTGCCGCGGGGGGCCGGCACCTCGCTCGCCGGCGGAGCGATCCCGCAGGAGGACGCGATCGTGCTCGGCGTCTCCAAGATGACGCGCGTGCTGTCCGTCGATTTCGAGAACCGGACCGCGCGGGTCGAGGCCGGGATCACCAACCTCGCGATCTCGGCCGCGGTCTCGCATGAGGGCTTCTTCTACGCACCCGACCCCTCGAGCCAGCTCGCCTGCACGATCGCCGGCAACATCGCGATGAATTCCGGCGGGGCGCATTGCCTGAAATACGGCGTGACGACGAACAACCTGCTCGGGGTGACGCTGGCGCTGCTCGACGGCACCGTCGTCGAGCTCGGGGGCGACCATCTCGATTCGGCCGGCCTCGACCTTCTCGGACTCGTGGTCGGGTCGGAGGGGCAGATCGGCATCGTCACGGAAGCGACGGTGCGAATCCTTCGGGCCGCGGAAGGCGCGAGGCCGGTGCTTCTCGGCTTCCCGTCGGCGGAACGTGCGGGCGAATGCGTCGCGGCCATCATCGCGGACGGCCTCGTGCCCGTCGCGCTCGAATACATGGACCGGCTCGCGATCCGCATCACGGAGGATTTCTCGAAGGCCGGCTATCCTGACGTCGAGGCGATGCTGATCGTCGAGGTCGAGGGTTCGGACCAGGAGATCGACGAGCAGCTGCGCCGCATCGTCGGTCTCGCCCGCAGGTTCGGCGTCGAGGCGGTCCGGGTCTCGAACTCGGAGGCGGAGAGCACCGCCATCTGGAAAGGGCGCAAGAGCGCCTTCGGGGCGACGGGACGCGTCTCCGACTACATCTGCATGGACGGCACGATCCCGACCGGTCAGCTGCCGCACGTGCTGCGCCGCATCGACGAGATCGTGGCGGCGGAGGGGTTGAAGGTCGCGAACGTCTTCCACGCCGGCGACGGCAACCTGCACCCGCTCGTCATGTTCGACATCAACGCGCCGGGCGAGATGGAGAAGGCCGAGCGCGCCGGCGAGGAGATCCTGAAGCTCTGCGTCGAGGTCGGCGGTTGCCTCACGGGCGAGCACGGCGTCGGGATCGAGAAGCGCGACCTGATGCGCCGGCAATATGGCGAAGCGGACCTCGACCAGCAGATGCGCGTGCGCAACGTCTTCGACCCGAACTGGCTCCTGAACCCCGCCAAGGTGTTTCCTCTCGACGGGCGGCCGGCGGCGTGAGCGCGGCCTGCAAGCCGCGATCCGCCGCGGCATGAACCTCATCGCACCCGAATCGGAAGCCGAGGCCTGCGCGGCCGTCGCGGAGGCCTCGGCCGCCAGGACGCCGCTGGCGCTCGAGGGCGGCGGCACCAAGGCCGCGATCGGCCGCCCCATCCAGACCGAGCGCACGCTGTCCGCCGCGCGCCTCTCGGGCGTGACGCTCTGCGAGCCGGCCGAGCTCGTCGTCTCGGCGAAAGCCGGGACGCCGCTCG
>JAFAPJ010000560.1 GCA_019247255.1 Methylobacteriaceae bacterium
CGCAGGTACTGGTGCCCGCGATCCATGACGGCGGCCGTGGTCTCCTCGTCCAGGCCATGATCGACGTAGAACTGCCTGTAGGGCTCCGAATCGAGCGCCTCCGGGTCGAGATGGAGGACGAGCGCCGTCAGGTACTCGCTTTCCGTCATCTCGAGCGCGAGGCCGCGCCCTTCGGCGAGCCACTTCGCGAGGCCGACATGGTCCGGATGGCAGTGGGTCACGATGAGGCGCGTCAGGGGACGGCCCTTCAGCGGGCCGGCGAGGAGCTTCGCCCAGGCCGCCCGCGTCGGCCGGTCGTCGATCCCGGTATCCACGACGGCCCAGCCGGGCCCGTCCTCGATCAGGTAAACGTTCACGTGATCGAGACGGAAGGGCAGGGGCAGGCGCGCCCACAGGATGCCCGCCGCGACCGTGACCGTGTCGCCCGGAGCGGGCGGGGTCGGGTGCGGCAGCGTCAGGCCGAGATCGGGCGGGGGCGGCATGGCGGCCTCCGGCGCGGAAGGCGCCGCGGCCCGGGTAGCGCGGGCGGCCGAGCCTCTCAAGGCGTCCGGAACGGTGCGCCTTGCAGCCCGGTTATGCGCCTCGGGCGCCGGCTTCCGGCCTTGCCCCGTTCAGTCGCCAGCAAGATTGACTGCCCTAACGGACCAAGATGCTCGATTCCGTCTTGTCGGGCGGCCTGACGGCCGCCTCCGCCCGGGCCGGGACGCCCCGGCTTGCCCCCTCGGACAGCGTGGCCGATCTCCGGGACGCGATCCTCGCCAAGCTCCGCTATGCCGTCGGCCGCGAGCCGTCGGCTGCGCGCGACCACGATTGGTTCATGGCGACCGCGCTCGCGGTGCGCGACCGCATCGTCGACCGCTGGCTCGATTCGCTCGCCCGCGGCGCCGAGCCCGACCGCAAGCAGGTCTACTATTTCTCCCTCGAGTTCCTGATCGGCCGCCTCCTGACGGATTCGGTCACCAATCTCGGGCTCGCCGAGACGGTCCGGCAGGCTCTGGCCGAGCTCGGGATCGACGCGGCGCGCGTCCGGGACGCGGAGGCTGACGCGGCGCTCGGCAATGGCGGGCTCGGCCGGCTCGCCGCGTGCTTCATGGAGTCGATGGCCTCCCTCGACCTGCCGGCCTACGGCTACGGCATTCGCTACGATTACGGCCTGTTCCGGCAGGTCGTCACCGATGGCTGGCAGCACGAGATCCCGGAGGATTGGCTGACCTTCGGCAACCCGTGGGAATTCGAGCGGCCGCACATCCGCTACCCGATCCGCTTCGGCGGTCGCGTCGAGATGGTGGGCGAGAGCGACGGCTCGATCACTCATCTCTGGCATGCGGACGAGACGATTACGGCGCTCGCCTACGACACGCCCGTCGTCGGCTGGCGCGGGAGCCGGGTGAACACCCTTCGCCTCTGGTCGGCCCGCGCGACCGATCCGCTCAAGCTCGAGAGCTTCAACCTCGGCGATTACGTGGGCTCGATGGCTGAGCGCGCCCGGGTCGAGGCGATCTCCCGCGTCCTCTACCCGAGCGACGCGACCGCGGCGGGCCACGAGCTTCGGCTCCGCCAGGAATACTTCTTCACCTCGGCCTCGCTCCAGGACCTCGTCCAGCGCCATCTCGTGCGCCATCCGTCGCTCGCGAACCTGCACGAGCACGCGGCGATCCAGCTGAACGACACGCATCCGGCGATCGCGGTGGCCGAGCTGATGCGCCTTCTCGTCGACGAGAACGGGATGCGTTGGGAGGAGGCTTGGGCCGTCACCCGGCGGACGTTGAACTACACGAACCACACCCTGCTGCCGGAGGCGCTCGAGACCTGGCCGACGGGGCTGATGGAACGGCTCCTGCCGCGCCACATGCAGATCATCTATCTGATCAACTGGCTGCATCTCGAGGAGCTGTCGAAGGCGGGCGAGCTCTCGGCCGACCTCGTGCGGGCCGTCTCGCTGATCGACGAGAGCCACGGCCGGCGCATCCGCATGGGCCATCTCGCCTTTCTCGGCTCGAACAAGGTCAACGGCGTCTCGGCGCTCCACACCGACCTCATGCGTCAGACGGTGTTCCGCGACCTGCACGCGCTCTACCCGGATCGGATCGTCAACAAGACGAACGGCGTCACCTTCCGGCGCTGGTTCCACCAGGCCAATCCCGGCCTCGCGGCCCTCGTGGCCGAGACGGTCGGGCCCGAGGTGCTCGACGACCCGGAAGCGCTGGCGAGACTCGACCGGCATGCGGGCGATCCGGCCTTCCGGGCTCGGCTCAGGGCCGTGCGCCGGGCGAACAAGATCCGGCTCGCCGGCGAGATCGGGGCGCGGCTCGGCTTCGGCGTCGATCCGGACGCGCTCTTCGATGTCCAGATCAAGCGCATCCACGAATACAAGCGCCAGCTTCTCAACGTGCTGGAGGCCGCGGCGCTCTACCGCGCGCTCCTCGACGACCCCGGCCTGTCGGTCGCGCCCCGCGTCAAGGTCTTCGCCGGCAAGGCGGCCTCGAGCTACGTCACCGCGAAGCTCGTCATCAAGCTCGCCTACGATCTCGCGGCGCGCGTGAACCACGATCCCGTGGCGCGCGGCCGGCTCGCGGTCGCCTTCCTGCCGAATTACA
>JAFAPJ010000655.1 GCA_019247255.1 Methylobacteriaceae bacterium
ATCCTGGGACAAGAGGTGGTGGCGAGCCTTAAAGACATTCGCGAGCCCCTCGACATGGTGGAGATCTTCAGGAATTCGAAAGCCGCCGGCCCGATCGTCGACGAGGCGCTGACGCTGGTGCCGAAGCCGAAGGTCATCTGGATGCAGCTTTCGGTGAGAAATGATGAAGCGGCGGCGCGCGCCGAAGCCGCCGGCATCAAGGTGGTGATGAATCGCTGCCCGAAGATCGAGTTCGGCCGTCTCTCCGGCGAGATCGGTTGGCAGGGCATCAACTCGCGCATCATCTCGTCGAAGAAGCCGGTGATGGCGGCCAGAGGATTTCAGAAACGCGTGATCGGGGCGTAGGCGGCTCGTCTTATGATCGAAGGAATTCGTGGAAGCCCGCGCCAGCGCTTAGCAGAGGACGCCAAACCTTGCGGCGGAGAAAGATGACAAGCTGATCTGGCCGGAATTCGCGCATGAAGCCGATAACCGCCCGATTGGCAAAACCTAGAGATGTCTAATTCGCAACGCCATCAGCAGAGAAAGCAAGAAGACATCGGCGCGATAAGTCTGGACTGCCGCTTTCGCCGTGATTGAGAGCGCCCTCCTTCTCCCCTTGGGAGAAAGCGCCGGCCGCGTCAGCGGCCGGCGGATGAGGGGGCGACGAGAGCTTTGGATAAGTAGGTGCGATCCGTACGACCCCTCTCCCGCTCCTCACTGCGTGAGGGGCACCCTCTCTCGCGCAATTGCTTCGCAATTGGGGGAGAGGGAAAGGACGCCCGATTTCGCGTCGCTTTCCCCGGGATGAGCGGCGTTAAAAAATCTCACGCCACTATCCCAGCCGCTTCAACGCCTCGTCGAGCTTGGCGATGCGTGCGAGTGCCGTCTCGCGCCGCTCGCGCTGCTCCTCGACAACCTCCTCCGGTGCGCGCTTGAGGAAGTCGGCATTGGCGAGCTTCGCATCGATCTTGCCGATTTCGGCGCGCAAGCGGTCGCGCTCCTTGGAAAGGCGGGCGCGTTCGGCGCCGATGTCGATGACGCCGGCGAGCAGCAACGCGGCCGCTTCCCCGCGCACCAGGATTTGCGCGGATTGCGCGGGCGGCTCATCCGAGCGTTCGATGCTTGACAGCCGCGCGAGACGCCTGAGAACCCCATCCCATTCCTCAAGTCGCGTTTTCGTCTCGTCTCCAGGCGCGATGAGCACGAGCGGGATTTGAGCGCCCGCCGGCACGTTCATCTCAGCACGGACTGACCGGATCTCGGTGACGAGGTCGATCAGCCAGCCGATCTCCGCCTCCGCTTGCGGCCTGTCGAGCCCCTGGAGATCAGGCCAAACCGCGAGCGCGAGGACCTTCTCTTGGCTTGCGGCAACTTCGCTCGTCCCCTCGCGAAAGCTCAGCCACAGCTCCTCCGTGATGAAGGGCGTGATGGGATGGAGAAGCTTCACCGCCCCTTCGAGCACGAAGGCGATCGTCGCTTGCGTCTCTTTTTTGCTTGCCTCGTCCACGCCTTGCAGGATGGGCTTTGCGAGCTCGAGATACCAATCGCAGAAGCTGTTCCAGGTGAAGCGATAGATCGCGCCGGCAGCCTCGTTGAACCGGTACGCCTCGATGCCCGCGGTGACTTCGCGCGCGGTGCGCGCGAGCTCACCCAACGCCCATTGGTTGAGCGTCCCCGACGCCGAGGCGGGGTCGAAAGCTTCGCGCATCGCGCAACCGTTCATCCGCGCAAAGCGCGCCGCATTCCACAACTTCGTTGCAAAATTGCGGTAGCCCTCCACGCGCTGCATCGACATCTTCACATCGCGCCCTTGCGCCGCCATGGCGGCCAGCGTGAAGCGGGTGGCGTCGGCGCCATACTGGCCGACGAGCTGCAGGGGGTCGATGACGTTCCCCTTGGTCTTGCTCATCTTCTGGCCGTTCTCGTCGCGGACGAGCGCGTGGATATAGACCGTGTCGAACGGGACCTCGTCCGTGCAGTAGAGCCCCATCATCATCATCCGGGCGACCCAGAAGAAGATGATGTCGAAGGCCGTGACGAGCGTGTTCGTCGGATAGAAGCGCTTCAGCTCCGGCGTCTCATTCGGCCAGCCGAGCGTCGAGAAGGGCCAGAGCGCGGACGAGAACCAGGTATCGAGGACGTCCTCGTCGCGGGTCAGGAAGGCCGCGAGCCGCTCGGGGTCGGAGGCGATCGCCGCGCCCTCCTCCTCGGTCAGCGTGCCGTTGACGACGTAATGCGCGAGCGCGTCCGCCGCGGCCTGCTCCTCGGTCTCGGCCACGAAGACGTGCCCGTCCGGGCCGTACCAGGCGGGGATCTGGTGCCCCCACCAGAGCTGCCTCGACACGCACCAGGGCTCGATGTTCTCGAGCCATTGCGCGTAGGTCTTCTCCCAGTTCGCCGGCACGAAGCGGGTTCGTCCGTCGCGCACGGCCGCGAGCGCGCGCTCGGCGAGCGGCCGGACGTCGACGTACCATTGCTCCGTCAGGTACGGCTCGATCACGACGCCCGAGCGGTCGCCGTGCGGGACGGCGTGAACGTGCGGCTCGGTCTTGGCGAGGTAGCCCCGTTCCGCGAGCTGCGCGGCGATCCGCTCGCGCGCCGGGCCGCGGTCGAGCCCCTCGAGCGACATCACGGGATCGAGGTCCTGGCCGGGATCGAGGTCCTGCAGGAAGGCGTCGTTATCCGCGATCCGGATCTCGCCGGCCGGCCCCAGCACGTTGATGAGACGGAGCCCGTGACGGCGCCCGACCTCGAAATCGTTGAAATCGTGCGCGGGCGTGATCTTCACCGCGCCCGTCCCCTTCTCGGGATCCGAATAGCTGTCGGCGACGATCGGGATCTCGCGGCCGACCAGCGGCAGGACGAGCTTCTGGCCGATGAGACCGCGATAGCGCTCGTCGTCGGGATGAACCGCGACCGCGACGTCGCCGAGCATCGTCTCGGGCCGGGTCGTCGCGACCGTCACGTGCCGGTCAGGCTCGCCCGCCAGCGGATAGTTGATGTACCAGAGGTGGCCCTTTACCTCGATCTGCTGGACCTCGAGATCCGAGATCGCGGTGCCGAAGCGCGGATCCCAGTTCACCAGGCGCTTGTCGCGGTAGACGAGGCCGTCGCGATAGAGGTCGACGAACACCTTCGCGACCGCGCGCGACAGGCCCTCGTCCATGGTGAAGCGCTCGCGCGACCAGTCGCAGGAGGCGCCCAGGCGCTTCAGCTGGCCGACGATCGCGCCGCCCGACTGCGCCTTCCAGTCCCAGACACGCTGGATGAAGGCGTCCCGCCCCATCTCGCGGCGGCCGGGCTGCCCGGCGGCGGCGAGCTGGCGCTCGACGACCATCTGGGTCGCAATCCCGGCATGGTCCGTGCCGGGCTGCCAGAGGACGTCCCGTCCGCGCATGCGCTCGAAGCGCACGAGGACGTCCTGCAGCGTGTTGTTCAGGGCATGCCCGATATGGAGCGAGCCCGTCACGTTCGGCGGCGGGATGACGATGGAGTAGGGCGTCGCGTGCCGGCGCTCCGGCTTTCCCGCCACGAAGGCGCGAGCGGCCTCCCAGCGCGCGGCGACGCGCGCCTCGACGGCGGCGGGATCGAAGGTCTTGTCCATGGATGGGGCGTCGGAAAATTCGTCCCGACGCTTAGACGCTCGCGCGTCCGTCCCCGTCAACCGTCAGCGCGTCCGCAGGGCGGGACCGCGCCGCTTCGCGCGCCGCGTCAGGAGCGCCCGCGGGCGACGCGCTCGATCTCGTTGCGGACGAGACGCTCGACGAGCGGAGGAAGATTGTCGTCGAGCCAGGCTTTCAGCATCGGCTTCAGCATCTCCTGGACGAGGTCCTCGAGCGTGCGGGCGTTCTGGCTCAGGATCGTGTGGGAGAGCATCTGGAAGGCTTGGCCCACGCTTGCCGTCGCCGCCGTGGAGATCAGGACGTCAGGCTCGACCGTCGAGGGCTGGGGCGGCCTCCGAGGCTCCTCCCCTGGATCGGGCATGGCGGCAGCCGGCGGCGAGGGCGACGGGGCGGCCATCGGCTCCGGCTCCGCGAAAGACAGGTCGGGCACGTCAACCTCGAGCGCCGGCTCGTCGAGCGTCGGCGGCGCAGGCTCCGGAGGCACCGGCGCTGCCGCTGCCGGTTCGGACGCGATGTCGGCCAGATCGAACTCGTCCGCCTCCGGCTCGGACGGCGCCGGTGCAACCGTCGCGGTCGCCGGCTTCGGCGCGTCCTGATCGTCCGCGATGATCCGTCGGATGGAGGCGAGGATCTCGTCCATCGACGGATCTTGGGACTTGGTGCTGGCGGCACTCATGCGGGGCCCGATCCTGGCGGCGGCTTTCCCAAGAATCACGCCGCCCTGTCGCTCGGACTATTTCGGGCGCGACTCGCCCGATCAAGCGCGGTCACGTCGCCGCGCACAGGCTTCCGGTGGTGTCAGCGACCGTCCGGCGTACGGACGCCCCAGGGTAGGTCCTTGACCTGATCGAAATGCGTCTTCGGGCTGTATTGCTGGACATTGAGCCCGAGCGCGCGCGACGACAGCCGGCCGACCGACTGCACCACGGCGTAGGATTGTACGACGCGGTCCCGCTGCGCCGTGATGAGGCTGACCCGCGCGTTGAGCAGCTCCTGCTGCTGGTTCAGGACGTCGAGCGTCGTGCGCTGGCCGACCCGAGCCTCCTCGCGAACGCCCGTCAGGGCGATTTCGGCCGCGGTCACCTGCGCTTGCGCGGCTTGAATGTTGGCCTTGGCGGCTTCGAGCGCGCCCCAGGAGGTGATGACCGCGGCGCGCACCTGGTCTCGGGTTGCCTCTGCCTCGATCCGGCGCTGCCCAACCGTCTCCTTGGCCTGCCGAACGCGGGCATAGACCTCGCCGCCCGAGTAGATCGGGACGGACAGCTGGCCCACGATCTGGGCGTTGAAGTTCTGCCCCGACGAGACCGATTGGTCGTAGGCCTGGTTGACGCTGGTCACGACGTTCAGGGACGGCGCGAGCTCGCCCTCCGTGATCTTGACCTGCAGCTCCGCCGCATCGACCTGGTGAAGAGCGGCGAGAACAGCCGGGTTCTCCTCCAGCCCGATCTGGACGGCGTTCGTCAGCGTCTTGGGCACGAGCCGGTCGATCGGTCGGCCGGGCGCGAGGCGCCGCGGCTCGACCCCCACGATCTGCCGGAAGGTCGCGATGGAGGCCTGCAGGTTCGATTCCGCGACGCTCACCTGCGAGCGCGCGGCCGCCACCCGGGACTCGGCCTGGGCGACGTCCGTGCGGGTGACCTCGCCGACGTTGAAGCGGTCGCGCGTCTGCCGAAGCTGCTCCTCGAGCACCTCGACGTTGTTGCGCTGCAGGTCGAGATTGGCCGTGTCCCGCAGCACGTTCATGTAGGACTGGGCCGCGTTGAACAGCGTGTTCTGCTCGACGCTGC
>JAFAPJ010000497.1 GCA_019247255.1 Methylobacteriaceae bacterium
GGACCTCGAGAGCGGCCTTCCCCGCTTCACCTTCGGGCTCCCGTCCCTCTACGACGGCGTGAGCCTCGTCAGCGTCGCGCTTGGCTGCTTCGGCATCGCCGAGATCACGAAGAACCTCGACGCGCGCGAGGAACGCACGCCTTTCAACGGCAAGATCCACCTCATGCCGACGCGGGCCGAGTTCATGCGCATCCTGCCGAGCGCGCTGCGCGGAAGCGTCGTCGGCTCGGTTCTCGGTATCCTGCCCGGCGGCGGACCCGTCATCGCCCAGTTCGCCGCCTACGCGATCGACAAGAAGGTGAGCAAGTACCGCGACGAGATCGGCCAGGGCGCGATCGAGGGCGTGGCGGGCCAGGCGGCAGCGGACGAGGCGGCCGCGCGCACGAGCTTCATCCCGCTCATGAGCATCGGCATCCCGGAGAACGCCGTCATGGCGCTCATGATGGCGGCCTTCATCATCAAGGGAATCCAGCCCGGCCCCAACATGATCGCGAAGCATCCGGACCTGTTCTGGGGCCTCGTCGCCTCCATGTGGATCGGCAACTGCTTCCTCCTGATCCTGAACGTGCCGCTCGTGCGCTTCTGGCTCTCGGTGTTCAAGATCCCCTACAACGTGCTCTTCCCGTCCATCCTGTTCTTCTGCTGCATCGGTACGTTCAGCGTGAACAACAGCCTCGACGATATCTTCGTGACCGCGGGATTCGGTCTTGTCGGCTACGTGCTGATGCGGCTGAGCCTGGAGCCGGCTCCGCTCATGCTCGGCTTCATCCTCGGCCCGATGCTGGAGGAGAACTTCCGTCGGGCGATGATCCTGAGCCGGGGCAGTTTCACGACCTTCGTGACGCACCCGATCAGCGCGACGCTGCTCGGGCTCATCGCCGTCATGATCGCCTGGCAGGTGGTCTCGTCCTTTCGGGGCCGCCGGGCCGCGGGCGGGCCGGCGGAGACCTCCCCGGCCGGAGCCTGACGCGGCGAGGTGGTCCGCACCGGTCAGGCCGGCAGCACCTTCAGGGCGACGACGCCGGACAGGATGACCGCGACCGCCGCGAGGCGGGCCGCGCTCATCGACTCGCCGAACAGGACGAGGCCCGCGACAACGGAGCCGACCGCGCCGATCCCGGTCCAGACCGCGTAGGCGGTGCCGAGCGGCAGCACCTTCAGGGCCTGGGTGAGAAGGCCGAGGAAGATGACGAGGGCGACGAGGGACGCCGCCGTCCAGGTCAGGCGGGTATAGCCGGCCGAGTATTTCGTGGTGATCGCCCACAGGACGTCGGCGAGGCCGGAGATGAGCAGGAAGGTCCAGGCGGTTGCGGTCGACATGGCGGAGCTCCGAGGGATCGCGTGAGGCCGCCGCGCCGAACGCGCGGCGGCGAGGTCCGGACGGGACGGGTCAGAGCGCCTTGATCAGAACGACGCCGGCGAGAAGCAGGACGACGCCTGCGAGCCGTGTCGCCGAGACCGGCCGCTGCGGGAGGCGGAACCAGCCGTAGCGGTCGACCAGGATGGAGGCGATCTGCTGCCCGGCGACCGTCAGGCCAACCGCGCTCGCGGCGCCGATGACGGGCATCGCGGTGAACACCGTGGTCACGTAGGTCGCGCCGGCGAAGCCGCCGAGCCAGCCCCACCAGGGCATGGCCGAGACGCCGTCGAGATGCGGGCGGGGCGATTGCGGCCAGGCGAGGGTCGCGAGGAGCACGGCCGCCATCGCGAGCGTGGCGACGAGGAACGACACGGTCCCGACCGCGAAGGGCGCGCCGCCGAGATCGTGCCGGAGCAGCGCATTCACCGCGCCCTGGATCGGCAGGACGCCGCCGGCGAGAAGCGCGAGAGCGATCCAGCCGAGCTTGTCGCCCCGCAGATTGGACGCGCCGCCGGCCTGTCCGAGCACGATCAGGGCCGCGCCGGCGAGGACCACGGCCGTGCCGGCCGCGGCGCCGGCCTGGAGGCCGACGCCCGCCACGCCGAGCAGCCCGAAGATGTCGAGGGCGAGTGAGGCCAGCATCTGCCCGGCGATGAAGAGACCGACCGAGACCACCGCGCCGAGGCGCGGGAACAGGAGGATGGTCGAGACGACGTAGAAGGCCGAGGCCGTGCCGCCGACCGCGTGCCACCATTGCACCTCGGGCAGCGCCACGAGCGCGGCGAGCGTGCCGGTGAGCGCCGCGATGATCAGGAGGACGATCGTGCCGACCGAGAGCTGGAGCGTGGTCGCCGCGAAGGGCGAGCCGATCGCCTTGGAGAGCTGGGCGTTGGCTCCGGCCTGCACGGCGAGGAGCCCTCCGGCCAGGAGCGCGAGAGGGATGAAGAGCGTGTCCATGGGAGGTGTCCCGAGAGAGCGAAGGAGGGGAATGGCGCGAGGGTCAGGCGGCGTGCGCCTGATCGGCCAGGGCCGGGACGGCGAGGCCGCGCTGCACGGCGGGGCGCGCCGCGACGGCGGCGTACCAGCGGGCGAGGTGCGGGTTCGCGTCGAGCGCGAGGCCGAGCCTGGTGACGGCCGCGTGGATCCACGGCCAGGTCATCACGTCCGCGATCCCGTAGGCCTCGCCGACGATGTGGGCGTGACGCCCGAGCTGGCCGTCGAGCACCCGGAAGACCCGGGCCGACTCGGCCTCGAAGCGGCCGATCACGGACGGGATCTTCTCCGCCGCGAAGACCTTGAAGTTCCAGAGCTGCCCGAGCGTCGGGCCGATATGCGCGGCCTGGAACAGCGTCCAGGCGAGCGTGTCCGTGCGCTCGCGCTCGCCGGCCGGGAGAAAGCGCCCGGACCGCTCGGCGAGGTAGTGGAGGATCGCGCCCGACTCGACGACCGTGCGGCCGGCCTCCGGATCGACGATGACCGGGATCTTGTTGTTCGGGTTGAGCGCCAGGAAGGCGGCCTCTTTCTGGTCGCCGCGCTCGATGTCAACGAGGCGCACCTCGTAAGGCAGCCCCGTCTCCTCGAGCATGATCGAGGCCTTGTGGCCGTTCGGGGTCTGGTAGGTGTAGAGCTGGATGGGGATCATGGGGGATGTCCTCGCGACGACGGCGTCGTGGGCATCCAGGTAGCCTCAGCTATTGCGCAGAACGATCCGCGGCGAAGGCCATCTTCCTTTGCAGATTTGCACAGGCGTGAATCGACCCCCCTGTGAGGGAGCTGGGCTCGGATCTGCCTCTTGCGTCAGGCCTCCAGGCCTTCGAGGCGGGCGCGCCGGGCCGCGAGCGCCCCGAAGGCGAACTCGGTGAAAGCGCTGACGCGCGCGGTGCGACGGAGGTCCTCGTGGGTCAGGACCCAGAGCGCCGCCCCGAGCTCGGGGATCGGCGGCGTCATCCGGGCGAGACCGGGCCGGCCGTCGGCGAGATAGCAGGGAAGCGCGGTCGCGCCGATCCCGGCCTCGGCGGCCTCCGCCAGGCTGACGAGCGAATCCGCACGCATCGCGACGGTCACGTGGGGCAGCGCCGCGCGCATCCAGCGCGCGACGCCCGACCCTGCGAGGCTGTCGTCCGGGGCGACCCAGGGCAGGCCGGCGAGGGCCGGAACCGCGGCCGGACGATCGATCGTCGCCGCGAGCGCCGGGGCGGCGTAGACCGCGAAGGCGACGCCCGCGACGCGGCGCCCGACCAGCGTTTCAGGCGGGTCCACGACCGGGCGGATCGCGACATCCGCCTCGCGCTTCGTCAGGTTCGCCATGGTGTTCTGGGTCGCGACCTCGAGCGTGATGCCGGGATGGGCTTCCCGGAAACGCGCGAGAACAGGCGGGACGACCGAGGCCATGAGCGTGTCGGTCGTGGTGACGCGCAGCGCCCCTTCGAGCCGCAGGTCCTGACCGAAGAGCCGGCGCTCGAGCGCGGTCACGGTCTCGGCCATGGCACGGGCGGCGGCCAGCATCTCCTCGCCGCCCGCGGTCAGCGCGGAGCCGGAGGGCAGCCGGTCGAAGAGCCGGAGGCCGAGCCTCTCCTCGAAGGCGTTCACCCGCCGCAGCACCGTCGTGTGATTGACCCCGAGCGCGCGGGCCGCGCCCGCGAGCGAGGCCGCATCCGCGACCGCGAGCACGAAGCGCAGGTCCTCCCAATCGACGTGACGGTGCCCCGACGGGCTGTGCATGTTTGCAGGACCTCACGGCGCCGGGGCGGTCTGGTTGCGCCGCTGCGCAGAGGATAGGTCAGGGCGGGCCAGACGGAGTCAAGCCGTGAAGCTGATGATCGACGGGCGTTGGCGGGG
>JAFAPJ010000521.1 GCA_019247255.1 Methylobacteriaceae bacterium
TGCAGGGCTCCCGACCCGTGACCTCGCCGCCGGCGGCACGAGGCGCCGGTTCGCGTCAATTCTCACCTTATATGACAGGAATTGACGGGCCGTGTCTCGGCGTGCAGCCAATCAGAGCCGTTCCGGCAACCAATCGCCAAACACCTCGTCGACGCTGTAGCCGCCGGCCAGCAGGCGCGAGTGGATCGTGCCCGTGTCCTCGTTCGCGGAGGCGAGCGACTGCGCGGCGAGCTCGCCTGCACTGTGTTGAACTTGACCCAGCAAGTCGCCGAGCTCGCGTTTAAGGCTCGGGGATTCGTCCAGGAGGTCGCGGATCTCGATACGGGTTCGTCGCACCGTCTCAAGCCAACCGCGCTCTGGCTCACCCGCCCGAGAACACTGAAGCTTGAGCAGATGTTCGACCAAGGTCCGCGTCCGGTTCCGCAGCTCTCGCCTGACCGACTTCCCCAAATCGTCGATCTCCTCGGCGAGATGCTGGACGTCGAGCCTATCGAGCTGAGCGGCCCGGAGGAGGCGGGCTTGCTCAGCCGTCCAGGCATGAAAGTCCTGGTCGTAGAGCGACAGCGCCCGACCGGCTTCGTCGGCGATCGTTCGAGCTGGAACGCTCACGCGATCCTCCCATCGCACGCTGACCCCAGACGGGGCACCCCAGGGAACGAGAAAGCCCGCGCCAGGCGGGCCTTCAGCGTCAAACCTGCGGCTGGGGCTCCAGCCCGCCTTCCGGCTCGCTGCGCGGCCGGTTTCGCCCGGCCGAAGGCACCGGCGAGCCGCGCGAGGGCGCCGGCGGCTCGTTCGTGTCCCGCACGGGCGGGCGGCCCTCGAGCAGGTTCTTGATCTCCTCGCCCGTGAGCGTCTCGTATTCGAGGAGGCCCTGTGCGAGGGATTCGAGATCCTGAGCCCGGTCGGTCAGGATACGGCGCGCATCCGACAGCCCCGTCTCGACGAGCCGGCGGACCTCCGAGTCGATCTTCTGCGCGGTTGCTTCCGACACGTTCTGCTGCCGGTTGACCTGCATGCCGAGGAAGACTTCGTCGTTGTTCTCGCCGTACGCGACCGTGCCGAGCTCGGGCGAGAAGCCCCAGCGGGTCACCATCATGCGGGCGAGACGGGTCGCCTGATCGATGTCCGATTGAGCGCCGGACGTCACCTTCTCCTGGCCGAAGGTCATCTCCTCGGCGATGCGGCCACCCATCATGATGGCGAGCCGGCTCGTCATCTGCTCGAAGCTCATGGAGAGCTTGTCGCGCTCGGGCAGCTGCATGACCATGCCGAGCGCCCGGCCCCGCGGGATGATGGTCGCCTTGTGGACGGGATCGGTCGCCGGAACGTTGAGCGCGACGATCGCGTGGCCGGCCTCGTGATAGGCGGTGAGCCGCTTCTCGTCGTCCGTCATGACGAGGGTGCGCCGCTCGGCGCCCATCATGACCTTGTCCTTCGCGTCCTCGAACTCGTGCATCGTGACGATGCGCTTGCCGCGCCGCGCGGCGAGGAGAGCCGCCTCGTTGACGAGGTTCATGAGGTCCGCACCGGAGAATCCGGGCGTGCCGCGCGCGATCGTGCGCAGGTCGACGTCCGGCGCGAGCGGCACCTTGCGGACATGGACGCGCAGGATGCGCTCGCGCCCCACGACGTCCGGGTTCGGCACGACGATCTGGCGGTCGAAGCGGCCCGGGCGCAGCAGCGCGGGGTCGAGCACGTCCGGGCGGTTCGTCGCCGCGATGATGATGACGCCCTCGTTCGCCTCGAAGCCGTCCATCTCGACGAGAAGCTGGTTCAGCGTCTGCTCGCGCTCGTCGTTGCCGCCGCCGAGGCCCGCACCGCGATGCCGGCCGACCGCGTCGATCTCATCGATGAAGATGATGCAGGGCGCGTTCTTCTTCGCCTGGTCGAACATGTCGCGTACGCGGCTCGCGCCGACGCCCACGAACATTTCGACGAAGTCCGAGCCCGAGATCGTGAAGAACGGGACGTTCGCCTCGCCGGCGACGGCGCGCGCGATGAGCGTCTTGCCGGTGCCGGGCGGTCCGACGAGGAGGACGCCGCGCGGGATGCGCCCGCCGAGCCGCTGGAACTTCTGCGGGTCGCGCAGGAACTCGACGATCTCTTGCAGGTCCTCCTTGGCCTCGTCGACGCCCGCGACGTCCTCGAACGTCACGCGCCCATGCGCCTCCGTGAGCAGCTTGGCCTTCGACTTGCCGAAGCCCATGGCCCGGCCGGCGCCCGACTGCATCTGCCGGGACAGGAAGATCCAGGCTCCGATGAAGACGAGGATCGGAAGCCAGTTCACCAGGAGCGCGATGAACCAGGGGGTCGATTCGGACGGCGGGCGCGCCGTGATCTGCACGCCCTTCTGCTGAAGCTGGCGCACGAAGCCCGGATCGAAGGGCGCGTAGGTCGTGAAGGTGCGGCCGTCCGAATACGTCCCGGATATCTCCTGGCCGGAGATCACGACGCTCGTCACCCGCCCGTTATCGGCGTCCGTGAGAAGCTGGCTATAGGCGATGTCGCTGCCGCCGGCCCGGTGACCCGGGTTCTGGAAGAGCGTGACGAGCGCCAGAACCAGGAGGAAAATGATCACCCAAAGGGCGAAGTTGCGGAAATTCGGATTCATCGCAGCGGGTCGGTCCCGTCGAGCCAGGCGGACGACCCGCGCAGTCTCACATCCGTAATCTAGGCGTGCCCCCCCGCATTGCCAAGCGAGTGCGGCGCGCCTGCGGCGATGTCGGTGAACGCGCGCTCGCCCCGGCCGCGGCGCCGGGGCCCTTCTCGACGGATCGTGAACGCGCCGCCCCGGTCGAGCGTCAAGAGGCAGCCCGCGAGCGTGCGCCGCAGCGAGGCGCCTCGCTCGGTCGCGAGCCGCAGGGCACGCGCCGCCGCCTCGAGCCGTTCGAGCCGCGGCGTCGCGCCTCCCGTCGCCCGCACGGCCCGGGCCAGCACGCGCAGCGCGACCTCCTCCGGCTCGCGTCCGAGGGCTGCCGCGTCGAGCGCGACCGCGCCGTCGTCGAAGGGCCGGACCGCCCGCGTCCAGGCCTCGGCCGCCGCGCGGTCGAGGGCGGCCTCCGCGCGGGCGACCCGCGCCGTGAGACGGCCCAGGCGGGGCGCATCGAGCCCCTCGGCCGCGAGACGGGGGGTCAGCTCGCGCCAGCGGCTACGGGCATAGCGTGGGTCGCAATTGCTCGGATCGGTCAGGTAGGGCCAGCCCCTCGCCGCGCAGGTCGCGACGAGCGCCGCCTTGGGCAGGCCCAGAAAGGGCCGGTGATGGCGCAGGCCGTTCCGGTCGCTCACGGGTTGCATCCCGGCGAGACCCGTGATGCCCGACCCCGCGGCGAGGCGCATGAGAACCGTCTCGGCCTGGTCGTCGAGCGTGTGGGCGGTCGCGAGCGCCGAGGCTCCGATCTCGCGGGCATGATCGAGGAGGAGGGCGTAGCGGGCCGTGCGGGCGACCTGCTGCGACACGCGCCGGCCGGGCGGGGCCCAGGCGAGCACGCGGTGGGGAAGGTCGAGCCCGGCCGCGGCCGCCGCGACCGCCTCGGCTTCGGCCCGCGACGCGGATCTCAGGCCGTGGTCGACGGTCGCAACCGCGAGCGCGGGCCGGTCCGGCGCGGCCCGCGCCCAGGCTGCCAGCAGGTGGAGGAGCGCGGTCGAATCCGGTCCGCCCGACACGGCGATGAGCACCGGTCCGGGCTCATCCTCGAGCGTCGCGAAGAGCGCCGCGGCCGCCCGGTCGTCGAGGGCCGTCGGCGCCTTCCTCACGCGGCGCAGCGCGCCTTCTTCTGCTCGCGGTCGACGCCCTGCTTCACGCCGGCGGGCGCCGCAGGGTACTTGCGCTCG
>JAFAPJ010000657.1 GCA_019247255.1 Methylobacteriaceae bacterium
GAATCGCCCTCGAAGGACGCGACGCAATCCACCATGTGCTCGACGACCCGGGGACCCGCGATCTGGCCGTCCTTCGTCACGTGGCCGACGAGAATCAGCGCCGTCGCCTTCGTCTTGGCGAAGCGGATCAGCGCCTGCGCGCTGCCCCGGACCTGGCCGACGGTGCCAGGCGCCGATTCGATCGTCTCCGTCCACATGGTCTGGATCGAATCGATCACCGCGAGGCGAGGCGGTGCGCCCTGGCCGAGGGTCGCGATGATGTCCTCGACATTGGTCTCGGCGGCGAGCTCGACCGGGCTGTCCGCGAGCCCGAGCCGGTCGGCCCGCAACCGGACCTGCGCGACCGCCTCCTCGCCGGAGATGTAGGCGACGCGGTGCCCGCCCCGGGCGAGGGCGGCCGAGATCTGGATGAGCAGCGTCGACTTGCCGATCCCCGGGTCGCCGCCGATGAGCACGACCGAGCCCGAGACGAGGCCTCCGCCGAGCACGCGGTCGAACTCGGCATTTGCGGTGACCGTCCTGGGCTCGGGCGCGCGCTCGCCGGACAGGCCTTCCAGCGGGAAGACGCGGCCGCGCGCCCGGGCGGGTCGGGTCGCGGCGGGTCCGGCGAGCGTGCCGGCTCCGCCCGCTTCCTCGGCGACCGTGTTCCAGCCGCCGCAGGCTTCGCAACGCCCCCGCCAGCGGTTGTAGACGGCCCCGCAGGCCTGGCAGGCATAGACCGGGTTCTTGGCCATCAGGCCTCGTCCAGGTAGCGGCGGGCGTAGCGACGGCCGAGCGAGGTCAGGATCTCGTATCCGATCGTGCCGGCGCGGCGGCCGACCTCGTCGATCTCGAGCCCGTCGCCGATGAGCACGGCCGCGTCGCCACGCTCGGCCCGGGGCGCGTCCGTGACGTCCAGGATGGTGAGGTCCATCGAGATCGTGCCGACGACGGGGCAGGGGTGTCCGGCGACGAGCGCCGCGGCCCCCGTACCGTCCGCCGCGCTGCCGGACCGGAGAAAGCCGTCCGCGTAGCCGACGGAGAGCGTCGCGAGCCGGCGCGGCCCGGGCGCGGTCCATCGGGCGTTGTAACCCGCGGTCTCGCCACCCTCGACCTCGCGCACCTGAATGATCCTGGCCTCGAGCCGCACGACGGGCCGCATCGGGTTCGCGGTCCAGGGGGTCGGGTTGCCGCCATAGAGCGCATAGCCCGGCCGGACGAGGGCGTGGTGCGGGCGCTGCGGGAGAAAGATGCCGGCGGAGTTGGCGAGCGAGGCGGGAATGTCGGTCAGGGTCGCCCGGACGACGTCGAAGGCGCGGATCTGCCGCGCATTGACGTCCCGCACGGGCTCCTCGGCCGCCACCAGATGGCTCATGAGGAGGGTCGGCTCGATCGCGCCGAGCGCATCGTCCGCGACGAGCCTCGCCGCCTCCTCGGGCCGGAAGCCGAGGCGGTTCATGCCCGTATCGACGTGGAGGGCCGCAGGGTGCCGGCGGTTCTCGCTGCGGCAGAAGGCGGCCCAATCGCGGAGCTCGGGCCAGGAGCCTAAAATCGGCCGCAGCCCCTGCGCCGCGAAGAGCTGCTCGGCGCCGGAGGGCAGCCCGTTCAGCACGTAGATGGCGGCCTCGGGCAGCTCGGCGCGCAGCCGGATGGCTTCGCCCGGATGCGCCACGAAGAAGGTCAGGCAGCCGGCGCGGGCCAGGGCGCGGCCGGCCTGCTCGAGCCCGATCCCGTACGCATCGGCCTTCACGACCGCCGCGCATTCGGCCGGCGCCGCACGGTCGCGCAAGAGGCGCCAGTTCGCCGCGAGCGCGCCGAGATCGATCGTGAGGGTCGCGCCCGCTGCGTCCGGCGCTCCGCTCATGCCGGGAACCTGCCGGAGAGCGTCAGTAGCGGTCGGGAAGCTTGTCTTCCTCGGCGAGGTTGCCGAAGCGGGTCACGTCCGCCTGGAAGGCGAGCCCGACGGTGCCGGTCGGCCCGTGGCGCTGCTTGCCGATGATCACCTCGGCCTTGCCGTGCACGAGGTCCATCTCGGTCTGCCACTTGATATGCTCCTCGGTGCCGACGCGCGGCTCCTTGTTCTTGATGTAGTATTCCTCGCGAAACACGAACATGACGACGTCCGCGTCCTGCTCGATCGAGCCCGATTCGCGCAGGTCCGAGAGCTGCGGGCGCTTGTCGTCGCGGCTCTCGACCTGGCGGGAGAGCTGGGACAGCGCGAGCACGGGCACGTTCAGCTCCTTGGCGAGCGCCTTGAGCCCAGTCGTGATCTCGGTCAGCTCCTGCACCCGGTTGTCGCCCTTGCGGGCCGAGCCCGAGAGAAGCTGCAGGTAGTCGACGACCAGGAGGTCGAGCCCGCGCTGGCGCTTCAGCCGCCGGGCCCGTGCCGTCAGCTGCGCGATCGAGATGCCGCCCGTCTGGTCGATGTAGAAGGGGATCGTCTGCATCTCGCGGGCGACGTCCGTGATCTTGTAGAAATCGTCCTCGCGGATGTCGCCGCGGCGGATGCGGTAGGACGGCACGCCCGATTGCTCGGCGATGATGCGGGTCGCGAGCTGCTCCGACGACATCTCGAGCGAGAAGAAGCCGACGATCCCGCCGTTCACGCTCTTGGTCGAGCCGTCCGGCTGCTTCTCGCCGCGATAGGCCTTGGCGATGTTGAAGGCCATGTTCGTGGCGAGCGCCGTCTTCCCCATCCCGGGGCGCCCGGCGAGGATCACGAGGTCGGACGCCTGCAGGCCGCCCATCATCCGATCGAGGTCGTGGAGACCCGTCGCGAGGCCGGACAGCTTGCCGTCCCGCTTGAAGGCCGCGGCCGCCATGTCGATCGCGTGCGTCAGCGCGTCCGAGAAGCGCTGGAAGCCGCCGTCGTAGCGGCCAGTCTCGGCGAGCTCGTAGAGGCGCCGCTCGGCCGCCTCGATCTGGTCGCGCGGCGAGGTCTCGACGGGCGCGTCGTAGGCGACGTTGACCACGTCCTCGCCGATCGTGATCAGGTTGCGCCGGGTCGCGAGGTCCGAGATCGTCCGCCCGTAATCCTCCGCGTTGATGATCGTCGTGGCTTCCGCGGCCAGCCGCGCCAGATATTGCGCGACCGTCATGCCGCCGAGATCGAGCTCGCCGAGATAGGTCCGGAGCGTGATGGGCGTCGCGACCTTGCCGGCCTTGATGAGGCTCGAGGCCACCTCGAAGATGCGCCGATGCACTTCCTCGAAAAAGTGCTCGGGGCGCAGGAAGTCCGACACGCGGTAGAAGGCGTCGTTGTTGACGAGGATGGCGCCGAGCAGCGCCTGCTCCGCGTCGATGTTGTTCGGCGGCGTGCGGAACTCGCGCGGAGCGACGTCGAGGCGGGTGACGAGGGCGGTAGCGGCGGCCATGCGGCGCGGTTCCTGGAGAGACGAGGTCCGAATGGCGCGATTCGCGTTAACGCGCCCGCCGTTCCGGCCGCCATCCCCGATTCACACATCCGCCCACCGGCCGGAAAGGGCGGGCCTCGATTGCGTATAGAACAAAAAGAGAACGGAGGGAAGCGGCTCCGCGAGCCTCGACTCCGGGCGGGTCGCTCGCGCATGGAAGGCGTGCGCTCCGCAATTCGATACCATGCTGACCGTCGCCGGCTTCACCTCTCTCGATCTCGTCGCGTTCGCGTTCTTCGCCGGCGCATGGCTCGTCTATCATATCCGGCTCGAGCGCAGTGCCCGGGCGGAGCGCAGCCTGAACCGGCTCATGCACGGGCAGCGCTTCGCCTGGATGCGGGCCGCGATGGGGCGCGAGAACCGCGTCGTCGATACGACGATCAACGCGAGCCTGCAGAACGGGACGGCGTTCTTCGCCTCGACCTCGCTTCTCGCCATCGGCGCGAGCCTGGCGCTTCTGCGGTCGACGAACGAGGTGCTCCACCTGTTCGCGGACCTGCCCTTCGGCGGGGCGAGCACCGCGGCCGTTTGGGAGTTGAAGGTCCTCGGGCTGACCGTGATCTTCGTCTACGCCTTCTTCAAGTTCGCCTGGGCGTACCGGCTCTATAATTACGCCGCGATCCTGATCGGGGCGCTTCCGTCATCGAGCGCCCCGGACAGCGACCTCGGGCGCGCGGGATGGCGGGCGGCCAGCATGAGCACGGCGGCCGGACGGCATTTCGCCCGCGGGCAGCGTGCGCTCTTCTTCTCCGTCGCCTATCTCGGGTGGTTCATGAGCGCGACGGTGCTGTTCGTCTCGACGGCCGCCGTGTTCTTCGTGATGTGGCGTCGGCAGTTCGCTTCGGACGCGCTGGCGTCGCTGGACGAGGGACCATGGCCCGAGATGCCGTGACGGCCGAAGCCGTCGAGGACACGATCCTGGCGTTGACGACGCAGCTCGGCCCGGAGAAGACGATCTGCCCCTCGGATGCCGCCCGGGCGCTGGCCGGCAACGACCCCGAGATCTGGCGTCGGCTGATGCCCGACATTCGCCGCGTGGCGATCCGGCTCATGAAGGAAGGCCGCGTGCTCATCAAGCGCAAGGGCCGGGTGGTCGACCCCGATGATTTCCGCGGCGTGTACCGGATCGCCGTCGCGCCCTCGCCACCGGAGGCATAGGGGCTCAGCTCCGGCGCTCGGCCTCGTAGCGGGCCTTGGTTTCGGCGTTGGGTGGGTACAGGCCGGGGAGGGGGACGCCGCGCTCCACCTCCTTCATGATCCAGAGCTCGATGAGTTCCTGCTCGGGCCCGAGGCGCGCGACCTCCTCGACGAGCGCGGCCGGGATCACGACCGCGCCATCCCGGTCCGCCACGATCACGTCCTCCGGGAAGACCGCGACGCCGCCGCAGCCGACCGGCTCGTTCCAGCCGACGAAGGTGAGGCTCGCGACGGAGGCCGGCGCGGCGACGCCCGCGCACCAGACGGGCAGCCCTGTCGCCTCGACGCCGGTGGCGTCCCGCAAGGCGCCGTCCGTCACGAGCGCGGCGACGCCGCGCTTGCGCATCCGCGCGCACAAGATGTCACCGAAGATGCCGGCGCCTGGAATACCCATCGCGTCCACGACCGCGATGACGCCCTCCGGCATCGCCTCGATCGCGCCGCGCGTCGAGGTCGGCGAGGACCAGGCCTGCGGCGTCGCAAGGTCCTCGCGTGCGGGGACGAAGCGCAACGTGAAGGCCCGTCCGACGACGCGGCTCTCGGCCGCGAAGGCCGGCCGCGGGCCATGCATCCAGCTGCGCCGGATGCCCTTCTTCAGAAGGATCGTCGTGATCGTCCCGGTGGAGGTCGCGCGCAGCGCCTCCGCAACCGCCCTGTCCAGCAACAGCCCGCTCCTTGCGCCGATCCGTTGGCCGAGCGCGGGGTCAAGAGCCCCGCATCGATTCCCGGCAGGCGCTGAAGCGGATATCACAATCGTGCTGGAGGAAGCGAAGCCAGTCCTCCTCCGAGCCGTAGAAGGCGTTGCGGTCGACCGCGCCCGCGATCCCGGGTACGCGCCCGGTGGTCGTGTACTGCCACATCGTCCAACGCCGCTCGGGATAGCGCTGGTGCGGCTCGGCCGCGGTCGAGCGGACCCAGTGCGGATACTCGCTGAGCGCGCCCTCAAGCACGTCCTGATGGAACGTGATGTCGGTGTAGATGATCGGGCGCTTGCCCGTATGCCGCTCCATCTCCTCCAGCATGAGCCGGATCATCGCGAGCGCTTTGTCGCGCGGGATCTTGCCCGGGCAAAGCTTCGATTCGCCGTTCCACTCGACGTCGAGGACGGGCGGCATGGCGCCGGGATCGGCCGGAACGTTGCGCTTGAACCACTCGGCCTGCTGAGAGGCGGGTCGGCACCAGAACATGAAATGGTAGGCGCCGCGCGGGATGCCGGCGTTCTTCGCGCCGTACCAGTTCTCGAGAAAGCGCGTATCCACGTGGTCGCCGCCCTCGGTCGCCTTGATGAAGGCGAACTGAGTGCCGGCATCGCTGACGGCCGCCCAGTCGATCTTGCCCTGCCATTTGGACACGTCGATGCCGTGGATGGGCAGGCGATGGGCGGTCGAGACCCCGGGGTGAGGCTTCGCATCGCCGAGCGAGCCATAGCGCTGGGCGCAGGAGGCGAGGGCGATCCCGAGCACGGCGAGGCATAGGCCGCGGGCCGCGGCCCGGATGGTGGAACGTGAAGGGGTTCGGGCGAAGGTCATTCGGCCGTCGCTCATCGTTTACGCAGCACAGAACCTAGCGAATGCCCCATTCCCCGTTAACAGGGCTTTGACGGCGCGCGCCACGAACGGCGAGGAGCGTGGCGCGTGCGCGACAGCGGGCCCGGTGGGCAGCCCGCCCTGGCGAGCGCGACGCCCGTCCGGAAGAGCGCCGGCAGCGCGCCAGAGAGGCCGGCGCCGGCCCGGCCTCGTCACGCGCCCGTGATCGCCGACTTGGCACGCGACCACCAGCCGCCCCGCTTCGGGCGGTCGGGATCGGCGGGCGTCAGCACGATCGCGACGGGCTCCGGCTCAGGCTCCGGCGCCGCGACGGCATCGGGCGCGCCGTCCGCCTCGGGCAGCCAGCGCAGTGCTTCCCCGACAAAGGCGTCGGCGCCCGTCGCCGTCGAGGCGAGCGTCGGTGAGGCGTCGATGCGGTCGGCCGGCAGGTGGGCGGTGCCGAAAGGGA
>JAFAPJ010000684.1 GCA_019247255.1 Methylobacteriaceae bacterium
GCTCCGCCCGGGTGCGGAGCCCGCCGAGCGGGAACACGCCCGTCTCGAGCGCCGCGGCATGGAGCCCGTTCACGAGCCGTCGCGGGCTGATTGCGCCGTCGAGATTGGCCGAATACTCGACGATGATGTGCGGCACGCGCGATCACCCTCAGACTGTTAACACGTTAAGCGCCCGGGTCCGTCTTGTCCAGCGCGGCCGGGGCCGGGACGGCGTCGCCCGTCTGGAGCGCATCCTCCACCTCTTCGAGGAGGCGCTGGAGCGCGTCGAGACGCTCCGCGCCGATCCGGGCCGAGATGTCGGCATAGATCGCTTCCGACAGGGGCGCCGTCTCGGCGATGAGCTGGGCCCCGCGTTCCGCGAGGCGGATGACCTTGCGGCGCTGGTCCGTCTTGTGGGGCCCGACCACGATCAGTCCGGCCGCTTCGAGGTCGGCGAGGATGCGCGACAGGCTCGGGGCCAGCAGGAAGGTCGCGGCGACGAGCTCGGGAATCTCGAAGGTCGGGCGGGTGGCGAGCGCGCGCAGCACCCGCCATTGCTGCTCCGTGACGCCCTGCGCCTTCAGCATCGCGCGGAAGCGTACCATCACGGCTTCGCGGGCGCGCAGCAGCAGCATTGGCAGGGAAGCGGAGAAGTGCCGCAGCTGCGCCGCTTCCGCCGTGGCTCGCGTGTCGTTCATCCGCCTTCACTGCCCGAGGCGCGGGTCGCTCCGCAACGCTCCCGATACGGCCCGGCGGTGCGAGGCCGCTTCAGCCCGAGAATGCGGCGCGCAGGCCGCGGCCGACCTCCGCGACGAACAGGCGGACCTTCGCCGGGATGTAGGCGCCGCCGGGCTGGACGAGGTGGATCGGGATGCGGTGCGTTTCGGGCAGGTCGAGCGCGACGAGCTTGCCGGCGCGGACGAGCGCGTCCGCCTGGTAGGAAACGAGGCGCACGAGGCCGAGCCCCGCGGCCGCCGCCTCCGCGGCCGCATCGGTCGTGTTGACGACGAGCCGGGGCCGGACCGCGATCTGGCGCGGACGTCCGTCGACCTCGACCCGCCAGCGCTCGGGCACGGGCGTGACGGTGAGGCTGCTCACGACGTCCCGATCTGCGAGGTCGTCCCAGCTCCCGGGCGCGCCCGCCTCGGCGAGATAGCCCGGGCTCGCATAGACGCCGAAGCGCAGCGTGCCGGCCCGGACCGCCCGCAGGGTCGAGTCCGGCAAGGGGCCGAGCCGCACCCCGACGTCGATGCCTTCCTCCACGAGCGAGACCACGCGGTCGAGAAGCAGGAGGTCGGCGCGCAAGCCTCCGTGGTGCTTCAGGAACTCCGCCACGAGCGGGACGACGTGCAGCCGACCGAAATGGGCGGGCGCCGTGACCCGGAGCGTCCCGCTCGCGGCGCCGCCCGCATCGGCGCCGAGGTCGCGCAGCTCGGCATGGTCGGCGAGGAGCCGGCGAACGACGCCGAGATGACGCTCGCCCGCCTCCGTCAGCGAGACCGCGCGCGTGTTGCGGTTGAGCAGCCGCACGCCGAGCTCGGCCTCGAGCGCCGCCACCGCGCGCGTGACCGAAGCGGGCGTGCGCTTGAGATGCCGGGCGGCGGCCGCGAAGCTCGCGCGTTCCGCGACGGCCGCGAAGATGGCGTAAGTGTCGAGGCGGTCCATCGTTGCGCCGGTTGCAACGGACAAGTCGCATGTCTGCCATATACGGGCAATGTCGAAAGGATCATCTCAGCGGGGCGGCGCCGGATCGAGCGCCCTTCAAGCGAGGAGCACCTTATGTCCAGGCCCAAGCTCTATCGGCACCCGCTGTCCGGCCATTCGCACCGCGCGCAGCTCTTCGCCTCGCTCATCGGCGCGGAGGTCGAGATCGTCGAGGTCGATCTCGCCAAGGGGGCCCACAAGGCGCCCGACTTCCTCAAGCTGAACCCGTTCGGCCAGGTCCCGGTGCTGGTCGACGGCGAGACGGTCGTCGCCGATTCCAACGCCATCCTGGTCTATCTCGCCAAGAAGCACGGCCGGGCCGATTGGCTGCCGGAGGACGCTGCGGGCGCGGCGGCGGTGCAGCGCTGGCTCTCGGTCGCCGCGGGGCAGATCGCCTTCGGTCCGGCCGCCGCGCGGCTGATCACCGTCTTCGGCGCCGCCTTCAACGCCGACGAGGTGATCAAGCGCGCCCACGGCGTCCTGACCCTGGTCGAGGCCGAGCTCGCGACCCGGGCCTGGCTGGTCCCGGGCGCGACGCCGACGATCGCGGACGTGGCGCTCTACAGCTACATCGCCCGCGCTCCGGAAGGGAACGTCGACCTGTCCGGCTACCCGCACGTGCGCGCCTGGCTGAAGCGGGTCGAGGCGCTTCCGAGCTTCACGCCCTTCGCCGAGACGCCCGTCGGCCTCGCCAAGGCGGCGTGAGGGCGCCATGGCCACGCCCGTCGCCCCTCCCGGCTGGGATCAGGAGCGCTCGCCCTTCCACCCGGGCGAGCTCGCCGTTCAGCGTCGCGTCGGCATCGTCGACAAGATGGACGCGCAGGGGCGACGGGCGGTCCGGCGCTACCTGACCGACCAGCACCGCGACTTCTTTCCCCTCCTGCCGCACGCCTTCGTGGGGACGGTCGATGCCGGCGGTCAGCCCTGGGCCTCGATGCTCGTCGGCGCGCCGGGCTTCATGGCCGCGCCCGATCCGCATCGGCTCACGGTCGCGGCGCGACCGCTCTTCGGCGATCCTCTCGCCGAGACGCTGCGCGAGGGCGCGGAGATCGCGCTCCTCGGCATCGAGCTGCCGACGCGCCGCCGCAACCGCGTGATCGGCACGGTCGCGGAGGCGCATGACGGCGGCTTCGCGATCGCCGTCCGGACGACACTCGGGGTCTGCCCGCAATATATCCAGGGCCGGGAGGCGACGATCCTGCGCGACCCGCAGGTGATCGAGCCGCGGCCCGTTCATCGCGCGGCCGCGCTCGACGACGCCGCGACGGCGATCCTCGCCCGGGCCGACACGTTCTTCGTCGCCTCCGTCGATCCGCGGCAGGAGGACGGTCTCGCGGCCGGCGCCGACATCTCGCATCGGGGCGGGCGGCCCGGCTTCGTCCGCGTGGACGACCCCCGCACGATCACGACGCCCGACTTCGTCGGAAACTTCCTCTTCAACACGCTCGGCAACTTCCTGGCCGACGACCGCGCGGGCCTCCTCGTGCCCGATTTCGAGACC